>JBOGJK010000037.1:0-2133 GCA_050745345.1 Thermoanaerobaculia bacterium | reverse complement strand
GGTTGTGCGGCGTAGCCGGGCTACGCCTCCGCCCGGTCTGCGCTCCCGCTCTCGCGTCGGCCTCCCCCCGCTCGCGACGTGCCTTTCTCGGACAGGCTCCTCAGACGCGTGGCGCGATGGGTGCCTTGCGGAAGCGGCCCCAGGCGACGAAGGCCGCGAGCGCGCCCAGAACGATCGTGAACCCGATGGCCGGCATCTCGCCCCGCCTGAGGTGGAAGACCGTCGCCAGAAGCATGATCGTCGCGAGCCCGGTGCCCGCGAGCGGTGTGAGAACCGGGAGGATCCGCGTGAGAGCCGGCAGAAGCAGCCCGATCGCCCCGGCGAGCTCGGCCGCGGCGATGAACCGAACCAGCGGCGCCGGCACGTCCGCAACCCAGGCGACCTTCGCCGTGAGCTCGGGAATCGGCGTCGCCGCTTTCATCCAGCCGGACATCCCGAAGGCGAGCGCGAGCAGGACCTGCGCGATCCAGAGCCCGGCGGAAAGTCCCGTGCCCGGCCTCCTTTTCGTCTCCCGCGGGGTGGTGTTAGTGCTCATCACGACCTCCTCGCCGTCGCCGGCGACGGCAGGATATCCACCTGGCGAACCCCCGCGTGAACCGCGGGTGCCCGGAGGCCCGTCTTTCGTCGCGGCGGCGCAAGCCCGGGGATCGGGCGTCAGCGCCGCCCCTGGGCGAGGCGCGAGGCCTCGGGCAGCGCCCGCAGCCGCCGCATGGCGAGAAGTCCCAGGATCGGGCCCGGCGCGAGGAAGGCGAACGCGAACTTCCAGCCGGTCTCCGGGAGGAGCGCGGGAATCATCCGGATCGAGATCGTCGTGATCAGAAACCCGGCGCAGGTCTGCACGGTCAGAGCGGTTCCCATGTAACGGGGGTCGGAAAGCTCGGTGACGGAGGCGGAGAATTGCGGAGAGTCGGCGACGACCGACGCGCCCCAGAGGATCGCGACGGCCAGCAGGATTCCCGGCGGAGCGCCGTACAGGAAACCGACGGCCAGGCAGCATGCGGCGGAGACCGCCATGGCGCCGCCCGCGACCGCCGTCCGCCCGATGCGGTCCGCGAGCACGCCGCCCGCGGCGCACCCGGCGGCCCCCGCGCCGAGCACCAGGAAGGAAGCCATCTCGGCCAGCGCCGGATCGCCGCCCCGCAGGGCAAGGCTCGCGCGCAGGAAGACCGGCGCCCAGGTCCACATCGCGTACAGCTCCCACATGTGCCCGAAGTAGCCGAAGTTGGCGAGCCGCACGCCGCGGTTGCGGAAGACGGCGGCGACCTGGTGGATGTCGAAGGGCGCCGCCGGAGGGGTGTGCGGGCCGTCGGCGACGAGGAAGAGCACGATCAGACCGCCGGCGGCCGCGACTGCCGCGACGAGCAGGAGCCTGGCGCGCCAGCCCGGCCCCTCGAGCGCGTTGATCAGGTAGGGCGAGGCCTTGCCGAGTGTCAGCGCGCCGACCAGGACGCCCAGCGCCATGCCCCGGCCCCGGCGGAACCAGGTCGCCATGATCTTCATGCCGGGCGGGTACACGCCCGCGAGGAAGAAGCCGGTCGCAAAGCGCAGCGCGATGCCCGAGGTCGCCCCGGTGGCGGCCGTCGCGAAAGCGACGTTCGACGCGGCGCCCAGCAGCGCCGAGGCGGCGAAGAGGCGCCGCGCGTTCAAAACGTCCGGAAGATTGAGGACCGCGCTCGTGAGAGTGCCCGCGACGAACCCGATCTGCACGGCCAGCGTGAGCCACGAGATCTCGCCGTCGCCGAGGTTCCACTCGGCCGCCAGCGCCGGGACGACGGCCGAGGCGCTGAACCAGGGGGACATCCCGAGGAGCTCCGCCAGGGCGAGCAGCACGAGCGCGCGCCGCCGCGCCGCCCGGGGCGCTTCGGAAGAGGTCTCCTCTCTCGGCTTCGGGTCCTGCAAGCGGTCGGCCTATCTTACGCACCCGGCCGGCGCGTCCGGCGAAGAGAAAGATGCTGGCGAGGCAAAGCGAGACGCCGAGCAGGGCGGCCTCGGCCGGGCGCGGGCGGCTTGGGGCGCCGCGGCCCGATCCCCATGTCAGCAGCCGTGGAGCCACGATCAGGGCGCCGATGGCATCCCCGAGCCATCACCTTCGAGCGGCTGGCGGGCGCGGTCGAGCGCTTCTTCGAGAAGCGG
>JBOGJK010000036.1:0-4914 GCA_050745345.1 Thermoanaerobaculia bacterium | reverse complement strand
GGATGAGGAAGCCCACGAACGTGACGAAGGAGGTCATCAGGGCCGAGAGGGGATCCAGGCGGAAGGCGATCTCGGCTGAGAAGTCTCCCGCCGCGATCCAGTCGGCGACCCGCTCGACGACCGGGGCGTGATCTCCGGCGAGGTAGGGGAGCAGCCGCGAGTACGCCGCCAGGGTCGCGGCGCCCACGGACCCGACGCCGACGGCGGTCACGAAGCGCTTGCCGAGCCTCGAGCCCGCGAGGCCGTTGACCAGAAAGCCCGCCAGCGGCAGTGCCGGGATGAGCCAGAGGGGGAGGCCCTTCATCTCACCACTTCAAGAGGTTGATCTTGTTGACGTCGATCGTCTCGGTGTGCCGGAAGAGGGTGACGAAGATCGCCAGGCCGACCGAGGCCTCCGCCGCGGCGATCGCGATCACGAAGAAGACGGCGACCTGGCCTTCGAGGGTGCCCTGCGCCGCGCCGTAGCCGATCAGCGCCAGGTTGGCGGCGTTGATCATCAGCTCGATCGACAGGAAGATCGCGATGGCGTTGCGTCGCAGCAGCGCCCCCGAGAGCCCGATCGCGAAGAGCGCGGCCGAAACGAGCAGGACGTCCGTGAGCGGAATCGGGCCGATCACGGCCGCTTCTCCTTCTCGACCAGCGCGAAGGCCCCGACCAGCGCCGCCAGCAGCAGGACCGAGAGCGCCTCGAACGACAGGAGGTGCTCCGCGTAGACCGCGCGGGCCACCGGGGAGATCTGTCCGGAGGCATCGGCCGGGCCGGCCGGCGCTATCCCGGCCGCTCCGCGAGCGGAAAGCAGCGCGACCAGAATGGTCGTGAAGAGCAGGATCGCCGCGCCTCCCAGCAGATGCTGGATGGGGCGGCGCTCCGTCCCGGCGACCTCCTGCGGGATGTTCAGGAGCATCAGGACGAAAAGGAAGAGGACGAGGATCGCCCCCGCGTAGACGATGATCTGGATCGCGGCGATGAAGGGAGCCGCGAGCAGCACGTAGCAGACGGCCAGAAAGAAGAAGGAGACCACCAGCGCGAGCACGCTCTTGACCGGGTTGCGGTTGACGACCATCAGCGCCGCGAAGAGGATCGCGACGACGGCCGCGGCGTCGAAGAAGAGGCGCTCCATGGCTACGCCGGCCTCCTCCACATCTCGATCGCGGCGGCCCAGAAGAGGTTCAAGAGCGCGACCGGCAGGAACACCTTCCATCCGAGGCGCATCAGCTGGTCGTAGCGGAAGCGCGGGAGCGTCCAGCGCACCCAGATGAAGACGGTCACGAGCAAGGCGGTCTTGGCCGCGAAGACGAGGACCGAGAGCAGAACGCCCACGAGCCCTCGCGGCTCGAACCCCGGCAGCGACCAGCCGCCGAGATAGAGCGTCGCCGTCAGGGCGCAGGCCACCATGAGGTTCACGTACTCGGCGAGGTAGAAGGAGCCGAAGTGCATCGCCGCGTACTCGGTGTGGTAGCCGGCGACCAGCTCCGGCTCCGCCTCCGGCAGGTCGAAGGGGAGCCGGTTGGTCTCGGCGAAGGTCGCGATGAAGAAGACGAGGAATCCCGCGAACTGCGGGATCACGTTCCAGCGGGGGAGAAACCCGAGCCACGTGCCCTGCTGCATCGCGACGATGTCGGAGAGCCGGAAGGAGCTCGCGGCGAGGATCACGCCGGCCGCGGCCGTCGTCATGGCGAGCTCGTAGGAGATCAGCTGCGCGCTCGAGCGGATCCCGCCCATCAGCGAGAACTTGTTGTTCGCGGACCAGCCGGCGAGCACGACCGCGTAGACCGAGAGCGAGGCGATGGCGAAGACGTACAGCACGCCAATCGAGACGTCGGCCCCGATCAACGGGACCTCCCGGCCGCCGATCGAGAGCGTGGCCCCGTAGGGGATGACGGCGAAGGTCGCGAGGGCCGAGAAGATCGCAAGGCCGGGCGCGAGATGGTAGAGCAGCCTGTCCGCGCTCGCCGGCACGATCGACTCCTTGAGGAAGAGCTTGATGACGTCGGCCGGGCTCTGCAGGAGGCCGAACGGCCCGACGCGGTTGGGGCCCAGGCGGTCCTGGATCAGGGCCGCCATCCGGCGCTCGTACCAGACGAGCGGGATCACGATCCCGGGCAGGATCAGCGCCGGCAGCGCCACGCGGAGCACGAGGATCGTCCAGTCGAGAAGCGTCACGGCGCTCCCTTCCAGGCGAAATCCCCCTTCTTCAGGAGAACCCCTCCCCGCAGCTCCTCCTGCGTCACGTGCCCGTAGCCCTCGACCTCCCGCGTGATCTGGTCGAGCAGATCCGCCGGCGTCCAGCTCCGGTCGCCGAAGCCCAGCGCGTTGCCGAGCAGCAGCAGCAGCTCCCAGTGGGCGCGCCGGGGGGGCTTCGGAAGATAGGCCCTCTCGAACTTCTGGACGCGCCCCTGGACGTTGGTGAACGTGCCTTCCTTCTCCGAGAGGGACGCCGCGGGGAGCACCACGTCGGCCGCGCGGGTCAGGGCGTTGCCGCTGCGCGCGGCCACGGCGAGAAAGCGGCCCCGGCGCAGTGCCGCGACCTTCTCCGGCTCGTCGGAGGCTCCCGCGAAGGCGGCGTCGGCCACGATCGCGACGTCGGGAGAGACCTTCCCGGCGAGGACCGCGTCCAGGCCGTGCCCGCCGCGGCCGGGGGAGAGCCCCATGTCGCGCGCGCCCCGGAAGTTGGCGGCGGCATCCTCGCCCGTGAGCCACTCGGTCGCCGACTTGATGCGGCGCGGTCGCGACTTGTCCACGACGACGTCGCGGTTGGCGCACCCCACGTGGTCGGCAATCTTGCGGAGCAGGAAGTTCTCTTCGTTGGAGAGGTGCGCCGAGCCGAGGAAGAAGAGGCCGGAAGGGCCCTTCGTCTCGAGCGCCGCGCGGACTTCCCGCACGATCCGTTCGATCGCCTCAGGCAGCGCAGCGCCCCGGACCTCGCCGCCGTCGCGGATCGTCGCCTTCTCGACGTCGCCCAGGTTGAGGCTCTCGGAGAGGAAGCGCCCGTGGTCGCAGAGCCAGTAATCGTTGACCTCGGGATTGAACCTCGGCAGGAAGCGGTAGACGACGCCCTCCTTCGACTCGATCGAGATGTTGCAGCCGATGTTGCAGCCGGGGCAGACCGAGGGAGTCTTGGCGAGGTACCAGACGCGGCTGCGGAAGCGGAACTCGCGGGTCGTGAGCGCCCCGACCGGGCAGACGTCGGCGGCGCAGCCGGACCAGTCGTTGGCGAGCGGCGCGCCGTCGTGCGTCCAGACCAGCGTGCGGCCGCCGCGGTCGAGGAATGTGAGCTCTCCGGTGCCGGCGATCTCCTGGCAGAAGCGGATGCAGCGGGTGCACTGGATGCAGCGCGTCATGTCGGCGATGACGTGCGGGCCGATGGGCGTGCGGTCGAAGGTCGGATACTGGCGTTTCTTCTCGTCGTACCGTGAGAGCTGGTGGCCGTAGCCGAAGGAATGGTCCTGGAGCGTGCACTCCCCGGCCTGGTCGCAGATCGGGCAGTCGAGCGGGTGGTTGATGAGCAGGAACTCCATCGTCGCGGCCCGCGACTGGCGCACCTTCTCGGTCCTCGTCTTGACCGAGAGGCCGTCCTTCAGGGGTGTCGTGCAGGCGGCCTGGATCTTCGGCATCCCTTCGATCTCGACCAGGCACATGCGGCATTGCCCGACGACCGAGAGCCTCGGATGGAAACAGAAGTGGGGGATCTCGATGCCGGCCAGCTTCGCGGCTTCGATGAGGTTCAGGTGTTTCGGGGCTTCCACCGGCTGGCCGTCGAAGAGGATGGTGAAGGTGTCCTTTGGCGGCGGAGCCGGCGGCGGCGCTCCGGGGGAGGGTGATTTGGGCGGGCTGGCGCTCATGCCGTTACGAGCGCCTTTCTTCCCACCAGGCACCTCTTCTGCTCGACGTGATGGCGGTACTCCTCCTTGAACTTCTGGACCGAGGAGAGAGGCGGCGCGATGGCCGCGTCGGCGAACACGCAGATCGTCATGCCGTTGGCCATCTGGTTGCAGATGCGCTCGAGCAGGTCGATGTCCTCGAGGCGCCCCTGTCCCTCCTCGATGCGCGTCAGGACCTGGTAGAGCCAGGGAGTGCCCTCGCGGCAGGGCGTGCACTGGCCGCACGACTCGTGCGAGAAGAACTTCGAGAGGTTCTGCGCCGCGTCCACGATGCAGGTGTCGTCGCCGATCACGATGATCGCGGCGGATCCCAGCATCGAGCCCTTCGCGGCGACGCCGTCGAAGTCGAGCGGGCAGTCCTCGATCTCCGCGGCGGTGAGCATGTTCGCCGAGGCGCCTCCCGGGATGACGGCCTTCACCTTCCGGCCGCCCTTCATGCCCCGCCCGTAGGCGTCGCCGAAGATCAGCTCCTTTGCGGGCAGGCCGATCGCCGCCTCGTAGACTCCGGGCCGGTTCACCTGGCCCGAGAGGCAGTAGAGCTTGGGCCCGGTGTTCTTCTCGTTGCGCCCGATCTTGGCGAACCAGTCGGCGCCGCGGTTGACGATGTGCACGACACAGGCGAGCGTCTCGACGTTGTTGACGATCGTCGGACAGCCGAACACGCCCTGCACGGCGGGGAATGGGGGCTTGATGCGCGGCTGGCCGCGCTTCCCCTCGAGGCTCTCGATTAACCCCGTCTCCTCGCCGCAGATGTAGGCGCCGGCTCCGCGGTGGACCGTCAGGTCGAGGGAGAAGGCGGAGCCCAGGATCTTCTCCCCCAGGAAGCCCTTCGCGTACGCCTCCGCGATGGCGGCGTCCAGGATCCGGGCCCCCTCGTAGAACTCGCCTCGGATGTAGATGTAGGCGTCGCGGCACTTGATGGCGTAGGCCGAGAGGATCACCCCTTCGATGACCTGGTGCGGGTCCTGCTCCATGAGCAGCCGGTCCTTGAAAGTCCCGGGCTCCGACTCGTCGGCGTTGCACAGCAGGTAGA
>JBOGJK010000035.1:0-1974 GCA_050745345.1 Thermoanaerobaculia bacterium | reverse complement strand
CGGGGCCCTTGCGCCGGGCCAACGCATCCGCCAGGAGATCCGTGACGATCCGTCCCATGGAGCGGCCCTGCTTCTTCTGCAGCGCTTTGATCTCCCCGAGGATCGGATCGTCAATGTCGATCGTCGTCCTCATGATGATCTGATGATATGGTCACTATCATCTGATGTCAAGCGCTTTCCAGCGTCGAGAAGCGCTGCGGGCGTTGACCCGCCGCTGTCAGCCCCGCGGGATAGCACAGCCGAAGGCTTTTGTTTCGGCGGGGCGGATCGGCTGGCCTCCGCGGAGACGAACGTGCCCGGCCAGAGATGCTCGTGGATCTCGGCGTTGGAAACCGCCTTGGGCCGCCGGCGAATCAAGAGCTCCAGCAGGGCGAAGGCCGACACTTGACGTTGTAGCTACTCGTAGCTACTATTGACTCATGAAAGCCGTCGAGCGGGTCGGGGTCAAGAACCTGAAGAATAACCTGAGTGCATATCTGCGGCAGGTCAAGCGCGGCGTCCGCGTCCTCGTCACCGACAGGGACGAAGTCATCGCCGAGGTGGGCAAGCCTCGGAGCGACATCGCCGAAGGCACTCATCCGTTGCTGGCGGAATGGATCGCCACCGGCAAGCTCAGGCCGGCAACCGTGCGCAAGAAGAAGCTGCCCGTCTCTCCGGTCAAGCTCGCGGCAGGCACTGCCAAGAGGCTTCTTGACGCAGACCGCGACGAGTGAAGGTCGTCTACGCCGAGACGTCCGCCGTCCTCGCCTGGCTTCTGGGGGACGAGTCGCGGCTTCGGGCCCGCAGGGTCGTCGACTCGGCAGACCAAGTCGTCACGTCGGTCCTCACTCTGGTCGAAGCGACACGGGGGATCCTGCGCGCCGCGAACGAGCAACGCGTGGCCGCTGTGGACGCCTCCCGGCTCAGGGGGCTGCTGGCTCGAACGACAACCGCCTGGGAGCTGATGGAAATCACGCCGGAGATCCGAGTCCGCGCCGGCGAGCCGTTCCCGGTTGAGCCCGTACGCACCCTCGATGCGATTCATCTCGCGACGGCCCTGCAATTCGCCAGGGCGCTGCCTGAGCTCTCCGTTCTGACCTTCGACGAGCGCATCCTTGCGAATCTAGAGCCACTGGGCCTCCTCCGGGCCGCCAGGAGGTGAACGATACACGGATGCCGCAGGACGCCTGGGACCCGGAACAGTACGGACGGTTCGCCGCCGAGAGGCGGCTGCCCTTTCTCGACCTTCTCGCGCTCGTCCATCCGATTCCGCGCAGCCGCGCCGTCGACCTGGGCTGCGGCTCGGGCGAGCTGACGCGGGCCCTGCACGAGCGGCTCGGAGCGGCACAGACGCTCGGGATCGACAGCTCTCCGGCCATGCTCGCGAAGGCGAACGCGTCGCCCGGCCGGGGTGTTCGGTTCGAGCAGGGCGACATCGGCGCGTTCGCGCCCGCGCGGCCCTTCGACCTCGTCTTCTCGAACGCCGCGCTCCACTGGCTCCCGGATCAATCGGGACTTCTATCATCGGCCGGAAGACCCGGCGCCCACAGGTGCCACTGACTCCAGGAACGCCGCGACTTCGCGCGAGAAGGCCTCGGGGGCCTCCTCCTGGGGCACGTGGCCGGCGTCGGGCAGCACGACGAGCTTCGCGCCGGGGATGCGTTCCGAAAGGCGCAGGCCGGCGCTCGCCGGGATCAGCCGGTCCTCGCGGCCCCACAGGACGAGCGTGGGCGCGCGGACGGCGGTCTCGAGCCGCTCGAAGCCGGCCGGATTCGAGCGCGCGGCGGCCAGAGCCGCGCGGCGCGTCCCCGGCACGGTGATCGGGCGCCAGCAAACGTCCACGGTCTCCTCGGTCACGCGGTCGCCGCGGGAAAAGAGCACGTGGCGCAGGCCCCACGCGAAGATCGGCCGGCACGCAACCTCGCCGGCCAGCTCGCCCACGACCGGAGCGCGCAGCAGGCGCAGCCTCCGCGGGATCTCCCAGGCCGAGGACGG
>JBOGJK010000034.1:0-4086 GCA_050745345.1 Thermoanaerobaculia bacterium | reverse complement strand
CGCGCCCGGCTGCGCGCGCTCGCGCGGGGACGGACGGTCCTGAATCTCTTCTCCTACTCGTGCGGCTTTTCCGTCGTGGCTCTGGCGGGCGGGGCGTTGCGCGCCGTGGATGTCGACTCCTCGGGTGAGGCTCTGGCTCTGGCCCGCGAACACCGGAAGGAAAACGGCCTGCCGGCCGCCGCCGAGGACTTCGCGCAGGAGGATGTCTTCGCGGACCTGCGCCGGCGGGTCGCCGCGGGGGAGGCGTGGGACATCGTCGTCTGCGACCCTCCCGCCTTCGCCAAGAAACGGGCCGACGTCGACCGGGCCGCGCGCGGCTACAAGGACATCAACCGTCTCGCGATGAAGCTCGTTTCGCCCGGAGGGTGGCTTCTGACCTGCTCCTGCTCGGGGCTGGTCTCGGCCGACCTCTTTCAGAAAATCGTCTTCTCGGCCTCCCTCGAAGCGGGCCGCTCCTTTTCGATCGTGGCGCGGCAGGGGGCGGGGCCGGACCATCCCGTTTCCCTCGACTGTCCGGAGGGGGAATACTTGAAGGGACTATGGCTGGCGGCGCGATCCTGACCGGGGCCGCGGCTGCCGCGCTCGCGATCTTCGCCGGGGCCCCCGCCGCGCAGGAGGACTTTGGCCGCCGGATCCTCGTCTTCTCGAAGACCGCCGGCTTCCGCCACGCGTCCATTCCCGACGGGGTGGCCGCGATCCGGAGGCTCGGCGCCGAAAACGGCTTCGAAGTGGATGCGACCGAGGACGCCTCCGTCTTCGACGACGCCAGGCTCGAAGCGTACGACGCCGTGGTCTTTCTCCTGACCACGGGAGACGTGCTGGATTCCGGCGAGCAGGCCGCCTTCGAGCGCTACATCCGCTCGGGGGGCGGCTTCGTCGGAGTCCACTCGGCCTCCGACACCGAATACAGCTGGCCGTGGTACGGAGATCTGGTCGGCGCCTACTTCGCGAATCACCCCGCCATCCAGAGCGCGGTGGTGCGCGTCGCGGACCGCCTCCATGCCTCTACCCGCGAGCTCCCCGAGCGGTGGGCCCGCGCGGACGAGTGGTACAACTTCGCCTCGAACCCGCGCGGGAAAGTCCACGTGCTCGCCACACTCGATGAGGCGACCTATTCCGGGGGCTCGATGGGCGCCGATCACCCGATCTCCTGGTGCCGTTTCGTCCACGGTGGCCGCTCCTGGTATACGGGCATGGGGCACACGAGCGAAAGCTTCTCTGAGGCCTCCTTTCTCGCACACCTGCTGGGCGGCGTCCAGTTCGCCGCGGGCTGGCCCGACTGCGGGCAACGGCGGACCCGGGCGGTTCCGCCGCGGTGACGGTCCTCGGGGCTCCGGTCGCGATCCTCGGCCCCGCCCCGCCGGACCGGGGGGGAATCGCACGGGAAACGGCGCTTCTCGCGGAGGAGCTGGCTCGCCGCGGCCCCGTCTCCTACTTCACCTTCTCGCGGCAGTATCCGCGGTGGCTCGATCCCCGACGCTTCGCGGAGTTCCCAGACTCCGGCACTTCGCCGGCCGTGCCGCTTCTCGACTGGCGCTCGCCTCGCTCCTGGAATCGGACGGCTGAGCGGATCGCGCGGACCCGGGCGCGGGCGCTTCTGGTTCCCTGGTGGACCGCTTTCTGGGGGCTTCCCGTGCGGGCGGTGCTGCGGCGCGTCGCGAGGGCGGATGCCTCGATCCGCCGAGTCCTGATCTGCCACAACGTGGAAGACCACGAGGCGACCGCCCTCCACCGGCTCCTGACACTCGGCGCGTTGCTCGCGGCCGACGCCTGCTTCGTCCATTCGGAATCGGCGCGGGAGAGCCTCGGGCGGCTCCTGCCGGGACGGCCGGTCGCGGCGCATCCGCTGCCGGCGGGAGAGAAGCAACGCCCGGACCGGGAGGCGGCGCGCCGCCGTCTCGGCATCGACGGCCGGCTGGTCCTCTTCCTCGGCCTCGTGCGGCGCTACAAGGGAGTGGACCTGCTGCTGCGGGCGGCTCCCCGCATCGTCGCCGAGACGCGGGCGCGCGTCGCGATCGTTGGGGAGAGCTTCCCGGACGCCGGGGACGTGGAGAAGATGCTCACCGACAGCCTCGCGCGCGGCGAGATCCTGCGGCGGGATCTGTACGTTTCCGAGGAAGAGATGGCCGACTGGCTCGCGGCCTGCGACGTCCTCGTCCTGCCCTACCGGAAGATCGCCGGCAGCGCCATCGCCGCCCGGGCGCTGGCGGCGCGGCGCCCGATGGCCGCTTCCCGAATCGGCTCCCTCGCGGAGACCGTGGTGCCGGGAGTGACGGGCGAGCTCTTCGAGCCGGGCGACGCCGAGGGGCTCGCCCGGGCCGTCGCGACGGTCCTCTCGCGCGGTCTGACGGCGTACGAACCCGGGCTCGAGCAGGCGGCCATGCGGTCAAGCTGGCGGAACTACGTCTCGGTGTTGCTCGACTTTCTCTCGCATGTGGATAGACGGTAGGCTTCTCCCGTTCGTCTCCCGTCTTTCGTCTCCCGTCTTCCGTCTCCTGGCGGCGGGTATACTGCGCTCCCCATGGACCTGGATCTCACCGAGGAGCAGGCCCTTCTCCAATCATCGGTCCGCCAGTTCGCCGAGGAGCGCGTGCGTCCCCAGGCCGCGGCGATCGACCAGAGCGGCCGGTTCCCCCGGGAGCTGTTCGCCGAGGCGGGACAGTTGGGCCTGGCGGGTGTCTGCGTGCCCGGGGAGTACGGCGGCGCCGAGATGGACACGATCTCCTACACGATCGTCATCGAAGAGATCTCTCGGACCTGCGCGAACCTGGGCGTCATCCTCTCGGTCAACAACTCGCTGGTGTGCGACCCGATCGAGCGGTCCGGCAACGAGGAGCAGAAAAAGCGCTATCTGACGCCGCTCGCGCGCGGGGAGAAGCTCGGCTGCTTCGCCCTGACCGAGCCCAATGCCGGCTCCGACGCCGCCAACCAGCAGACCCGGGCGGTCCGGGAGGGCAACGCCTACCGGATCACGGGACAGAAGGTCTTCATCACCTGCGGAGAGAAGGCGGACATCTGTCTGCTCTTTGCCATGACCGATCCGGAGAAGAAGGCGCGCGGGATCTCGGCCTTCCTGGTCGACGCGGATTCGCCGGGCTTCGACCGCTCGCGCCACCAGGTCAAGTTGGGCGTCAACGCCTCGGGCACGGTCGAGATCTTCCTGACGGACGTTCGCGTCCCTGCGGAAAACCTGCTCGGCCGCGAGGGGGACGGCTTCGAGATCGCCAGGGCGACGCTCGACGGCGGGCGGATCGGCATCGCCGCACAGGCGGTCGGGATCGCGACCGAAGCGTATGAGGCGGCGCTTTCCTACGCGAAGGCGCGCAAGGCCTTCGGCAAGGCGATCGCCGAGTTCCAGGCGATCCGCTTCTATCTCGCCGACATGGTGACCGAGCTCGACGCGGCGCGGCTGCTGACGCGGCGGGCGGCGGCGGCCAAGGACTCGGCAAAGAAGGGAGGCGGCCGCTTCGGCCTCGAGGCCGCGATCGCCAAGCTCTTCGCGGCCGAGATGGCGCAGCGCGTGACGACCAGGGCGCTGCAGATCCACGGCGGCTACGGGTACACGAAGGAGTACCCGGTCGAGCGCAACTTCCGCGACGCCCGCATCACGGAGATCTACGAAGGCACGAGCGAGATCCACCGCCTGATCATTGCGAGGGAAATCTTTCGCGATGCGAACGTGGTGATTGGATGAGGACGGAATGAGATGGCGCAGACGCGAATGTTCCGGGACCGCGTGGTCTCGATGGAGCAGACTCTCGAAGGAGGGGAGAAGCACCTGGAGCTCCTCAAGGCGCTCTGCCTCGAGGCGCTCCCGGACTTCCGGTATCGCGGGCACGCGCTCGATCACGAGCGGGATCTCTTCGTGATGATGCTCGAAGCGGACGACGGACGCCGCAAGAGCGTCGGCTGGACGCGCATGATGCTCTTCGACGCGGAGCGGATTCCGTCGGTCGTCGCGGTTCCGCTTGCCGCGCTTCGCGGCAAGATCGTGGCGTTCCTGCGCGCTCAGGCGAGCCGCCCGGAAACCGTGGTGACCTTTCGCCATCTCGAGGAAGGTTGGGCGGATACGGCCGAGCCGCGCCC
>JBOGJK010000033.1:0-8094 GCA_050745345.1 Thermoanaerobaculia bacterium | reverse complement strand
ACTTCACGCCGCGCAGCCGCCGGGCCGTCCGCGTGGCCGCGCGGATGGCCGCTTCGTCCGGCGCGGCGACGACGCTCCTGCACGTCATCGAGCGCATCGACACCGATGCCCCCGGCGCGCTCGCCGGCTTCTACCGGAAGCTCGAGAAGAGCGCCCGGCGCCAGATGGCGGAGCTTCTTCCGGAGTTCTCGAGGAGAGGGCTCGAAGCGCGCGCCGAAGTGCTTTACGGCGGGCGGGTCAACGAGATCCTGCGCTTCGCGGAGGAGAGCGGAGCGGACCTGATCGTGATGAGCTCGCACAAGCTGCCGTTGAAGCGGGGCGGCGAGAACTGGGGGACGATCAGCTACAAGGTCGGCATCCTCTCCCGGTGCCCGGTGATGCTGGTCAAGTAGGGAGGTCGCGCATGGGTTCCACGAGCGCGGCGGCGGCCACGGCGGGCTTCGGGATGCGGAGGGTCCTCGACGGGAGCTTCGCGGAGGCGCTCGACCACGTGCCGGAGGCCCTGAAGGCGGAGGGGTTCGGCGTCCTGACCCAGATCGACGTGCGCCAGACCCTCCGGGAGAGGCTCGGCGTGGAGTTTCGCCCCTATCGGATCCTCGGGGCTTGCAACCCGCCGCTCGCGCATCGCGCGCTCGAGGCGCAGCTCGAGATCGGCCTGATGCTGCCCTGCAACGTCATCGTCTACGAGGCGGATGACGACCGGGCCGTCGTCGTGGCGGTCGATCCCATGCAGACGGTCGCCGCGCAGGGAAGTCCGGTGATCGCCGAGGTCGCCGGGCAGGTTCGGGAGAAGCTCGAGCGCGTGCTGGACCGGCTCGGCGGGAGCCCGCGCCTGCCACCGGGCTGATTCGAATGAATCACGCCGCTAAGCGGGTTGCGCGAGACTTTCATCCGGGGGATCAGAGATGACGAACGCGGCTCGAATCCTTCTCGCCACCGATTTTTCGGTCGCCTCCGGACCCGCCGTGCGCAAGGCCTTCGAGATGGCGCGAAACGAGCGCGCCTCCCTGCTGATCGCGCACGTCCTCGAGCCTCCGGTGCCCTTCTCGCCGGAGGGGTACGTGCTGCCGCGCATCTACGACGAGATGGCGGCAGCCCTGCGGGCGGACGCGGAGAAGCGGATGCGGGGGCTGCTGGCCCGCGCCCGAAAGGCGGGCGTGCGGGCGAAGGGGCTCCTCCTGCGGGGAGCGGCGCACGAGGCGATCGTGCGCGCCGCGCGCTCGCACCGCGCGGGCCGGGTGATCGTCGGGACCCACGGCCGCCGCGGCTTCTCGCGCCTCTTCATGGGGAGTGTCGCCACCCGTGTCGTCGCCGCATCGCCCTGTCCCGTGCTCGTCGTCCCCGCAAGAGGAGGAAGGAGGCCGTCATGATCCGGTTGCAAGACGTCATGAAGAAGAAGGTCGAGAGCATCTCGCCCCGCGAGTCCGCCGAGGCCGCCTGGGCCCGCATGCGCGAGCGCCGCATCCGGCATCTGGTCGTGCTCGACAGGGGACGAGTCGTCGGAGTGCTTTCGGATCGAGACCTCGCGGGCCCCGGCTCCTTCCGCCAGATCGAGAGTGTCGGCGACGTCATGAGCGCTCCCGTCGTCTCTGGATACCCGGAGATGACACTGCGCCAGGCCGCCAACCAGCTTCGGGGCCGCTCGATCGGGTGCCTGCCCGTCATGGATGACGAGAAGCTGGTCGGGATCCTGACGACCACCGACCTGCTCGAGCTCGTCGGGCGCGGCTTCGAGCGCCCCACGTCCAAAGGGAAACGGTGGGTCCTGAAGGCGCGCGGTTCCCGGCGGAAGCCTTTCCTGCCCCGCGCGGCGGCCCGCCCTCTGTGAGGGTCGATCGAACGTCGAGGGTCGAGAACGAGCCTGGCCGTCCGCGGGAAAGCGGCCGAAGGCCGCTGCGGGCCGGCTGCGCGAGCCCCCGCGGCGGCTTCTCCAGACGCGCCTGAAGGCATTACGATGGCCGAGACGGCTTTCCCCATGACGGTCCGGATGTTTGCGCGCTGGAACGCGCGGTGGGTCCGGCGAGCGGCCTGGGCCGGCGCCCTCCTGGCGGCTTTCGCGGCGCTGCGCCTGACGCTCTTTCGTCCCTCGCCCGTGCCGGTCTCCGTCTCCCTGGCGGCGCGCGGCCGCGTCGAGGAGACGGTGTCGAACAGCAAGGCGGGCACCGTGCGGTCTCGGCGCCGGGCCACACTCTCCTCCGAGGTCGGGGGGCGGGTGGCGCAGCTTCCGGCCCGCAAGGGGGCGCGCGTGCGCCGGGGCGAGGTCTTGATGCGCGTCGCGTCCGCGGACTATCGGGCTCAGGTCTCCCTCCAGGAGGGTGCCCTCGGGGCGGCGCGGGCCGCGAGCGCCGAGTCGTGCCGGTCAGCCGAGCTCGCGGAGAGGGAGCTCGCCCGCAATCGTGAGCTCGCGCGGGAGCGGCTCGTCTCGGCCGAGATCCTGGACCAGCTCCAGACCCGGTACCTCGGCGCGGCCGCGGCATGCGAGGCTGCCCGCGCGCGGGTCCGCCAGGCGGAGGCGGCGCTCGAGGCCGCGCGGGTGAACCTCGAGAAGACCGTGCTGCGGGCCCCGTTCGACGGCATCGTGGCCGACGTCACGACGGAAGTGGGGGAGTGGATCACGCCCTCGCCCCCCGGCCTCCCGATCCCGCCGGTAATCGTGCTGCTGGACGACCAGGCGATCTACGTCAGTGCGCCGATGGACGAGGTGGACGTGGGAAAGGTGCGCGTCGGGCAGCCCGTCCGCATCACGTTGGACGCCTACCCGGGCCGCACGCTGGCGGGGCGGGTGACGCGCGTGGCCCCCTACGTCCAGGACGTCGAGGAGCAGAACCGCACCTTCGAGATCGAAGCGGAGTTCGAAGACGCCCGCTTCGCCCGCTCTCTTCCGCCGGGGATCTCCGCCGACGTCGAGGTCATCCAGGGCGCCCGGGACGGGGTCCTGCGGATCCCGAGCGACGCCCTGATGGAAGGGGGCAAGGTGCTCGTGGTGCGGGACGGCAAGCTCGCCTCCCGGACGGTCCGGACGGGCCTGAAGAACTGGCAGTTCGTCGAGGTCGTGGACGGGCTCGAAGCGGGCGAACCTGTCGTGGTCTCGCTCGACCGCGCGGGTGTGCGGGAGGGGGCGAGGGTCTCGATCGAGACCGAGACGGGCAAGTGATCGAGCTTTCGGGTATCGGCCGCGATTACGCGGTCGGCGGCCGGCCGGTCCACGCGCTCTCGGGTGTCGATCTGACGATTCCCGACGGCGACTACGTCTCGATCATGGGGCCGTCGGGCTCCGGCAAGTCGACGCTGCTCCATGTTCTTGGCTGCCTCGACCATCCCACCGCCGGTTCCTACAGGCTCGACGGCTGCGAGGTGGCGAGCCTTCCCGAGGAAGAGTTGACACGGATCCGGCGGCACCGGATCGGCTTCGTTTTTCAAACCTACCACCTGGTCCCGCGCTTGACCGCGGCGGGCAACGTCGAGCTGCCGATGGTCTTCGCCGGGGTCGAGCGCGGGGAGCGCGCGCGCCGCGTGAAGGCGGCGCTCGATGCCGTCGGGCTCTCCGGGCGCGCCCATCATGGAGCGGAGCAGCTCTCGGGTGGCGAGCGCCAGCGGGTCGTGATCGCGCGTGCCATCGTCATGGGGCCCGGGCTCCTTCTGGCCGACGAGCCCACCGGAAACCTCGACACGGCGACGGGGCTGGAGATCGTCGGGCTGCTCGAAGGCTTGAACGCCCGAGGGTTGACGCTCGTGGTCGTGACCCACGATCCGTCGATCGGTCGGCGGGCCCGCCACCGGCTGCGCCTGGTGGACGGCCGGATCGCCGGCGAAGAGACCTCGGCGCCCGTCGAGGCCGCGGCGGGAGCGGGGCGATGAGCGCGCGCGACCTGCTCCTCTTCTCCGCCGGGGCGCTCCGCGGGCATCGGCTGCGCACGTCGCTGTCGCTGCTGGGGGTCTCGATCGGGGTCGCGTCCGTCGTCCTGCTCACGAGCCTCGGCGAGGGCGCGCGCCGCTACGTGACGCGCGAGTTCGCGGCCTTGGGCTCGAATCTGCTCATCGTCACGCAGGGCAAGACCGAGACCACCGGAATCGCGGGCTTGATTTCCGGGGCTCCGCACGATCTCACGCTCGCGGACGTGGACGCGCTCGCCCGCCGCGTCCGCGCGGTGCGCCGGGCGGCCCCCCTCTCCTTCGGCTCGGCTCCGGCGCGGTGGGAAGAGCGGCGCCGCGACGCGGACGTCGTCGGGTCGACCGCGGAGTTCGCCCCCGTCCGCCGGCTCCAGATCCGTAGCGGCCGCTATCTGCCGCCTGGCGACGCGGAGCGCGGCGCGCGCGTCTGTGTCGTCGGGCCGAAGATCGCGCGGGAGCTCTTCCGGGAAGAGAACCCGCTCGGGAAGATGCTCCGCGTCGGGGACGACCGCTTCCGCGTCATCGGGGTGCTGGCGCCCCGGGGCGCGTCGCTGGGGATCGATCTGGACGATACGGTGCACGTGCCGGTCAGCCGGGCGATGAAGATGTTCAACCAGACGAGCCTCTTCCGCATCCTCGTGGAGGTCCGGTCGCACGAGGAGATCCCGGGCGCGAAGGCCGCCGCCACCTCGGTCCTCCGGGAGCGCCATGACGGCGAGGAGGACTTCACGATCCTCACACAGGACTCGGTGCTCTCGACCTTCGGGGACATCCTCGACCTGCTGACCGCGGCCCTGGCGGGGATCGCCGGCATCTCTCTGACGGTGGCGGGTGTGGGCATCATGAACGTCATGCTCGTCTCGGTCTCGGAGCGCACGCGGGAGATCGGCCTCTTGAAGGCGGTCGGTGTCTCGGCGCGCCAGATCGTGGCGGTCTTCCTGGTCGAGGCGGCGATCCTGTCGACGGCGGGGGGCGCGGTCGGCCTCGGGGGCGCCTGGGCCGTGACCCGAGCCGCGACGGCGCTCTCGCCGGCCTTCCCGATCGAGCCGCCGCTCTGGGCGGTCGTCACCGCCGCCGCCGTGTCGCTCTCGGTGGGCCTCGCCTTCGGGGCGTTTCCCGCCCGCCGGGCGGCGCGGCTCGATCCGGTGGCGGCGCTGGCGAAAAGGTAGGACGGCCGTGGACTGGCGGGATCTCTTGCGGCTCGCCTGGGGCTCGGTTCGGGCGCACCGCTTGCGCTCCGGCCTGACCGTGCTCGGCATCGTGATCGGGATCGCCTCGGTCGTCCTTCTGACGTCGCTCGGCGAGGGAACGCGCCGTTCCATCGTGTCGGACTTCACGCAGTTCGGCACCAACATCATGGCGATCAGCAGGGGGAGGAAGACGACGAGCGGCATGCCGGGCCTGGGCGCCACGGTGCGCAAGCTGACGATCGAAGACGCCGAGGCGCTCAAGCGCGTCCGCGGCGTCGAGCGGGTCCTCTCCGGCGCCTACGGAACGGCCCGTGTCGAGTTCGGAGAGCGCGGGCGCGACGTGCTCGTCTCCGGCGTCACCGCGGAGATGCCCGAGATGTTCCGCTTCCCGGTGCGCCAGGGGCGCTTCCTGCCCCCGGGCGATCCGCGGCGCGGGGGGCCGGTCGCCGTTCTGGGGCCGACTCTGAAGCGCGAGCTCTTCGGCGAAGCGAGCGCGCTCGGCCGGCACGTCCGCATCGGTGGGCGCCGGTTTGCCGTCATCGGCGTCATGGAGCCGAAGGGGCAGTTTCTCGGGTTCGACATGGACGACCGGGCCTACATTCCGGTGGCGAGCGCGCAGAGCCTCTTCCACCGGGACGAGCTCACGGAGATCCACATCCTCTTCTCCGGTCGCGTTCCCCTCTCCGAGATCAAGGGGGGCGTGCGCCGGGTCCTGATGGAACGCCACGACGGCGAGGAAGACTTCACCATCACGACGCAGACCGAGATGCTCGACGTCCTGGACCGCATCCTCTCGGCCGTGACCTTCGCCGTCGCCGGGATCGCGGCCGTTTCGCTGCTCGTCGGCGCGATCGGAATCCTGACGATGATGTGGATCTCGGTGGGCGAGCGGACCTCCGAGATCGGGCTCGTCAAGGCAATCGGCGCCGGGCGCCCGCAGATCCTGCGCCTGTTTCTCCTGGAGGCGGCGCTCCTGTCGCTGGCCGGCGGGGCGCTCGGAGTGGCCGTCGGCATCGGGCTCGGAAGCGCGGTCCGAATGGTCCTGCCTTCCTTTCCTTTTCACACCGAACCGGGCTTCGTCGCGCTGGCCCTGGCGGTCAGCCTCGCCGTGGGTCTCGCCTCCGGGGCGCTGCCGGCGCGGCGGGCGGCGGGCCTCGATCCCCTGGAAGCGCTCCGTGCGGAATGACCGTTGCACGAGATCCGACGGAGGAGTGTCACGAGGCGCGCGCCCGGGCGGAACTGGCGCAGGCGTATGCGGCTCTTCGCTCGCGTGGGCTGCCGGGATGCCGGTCATTTTTCTCGGCGTTCACGCCGCCTTGGAAGAGGGCCGCCGGGTCCCGGTCGCGATCGTCGCGCTCCTGACATTCGCACTGGCGGGCGCGGTGGCCGGCGCGGTTCACGGGTCGATCCTGGTCAGGCTGCTGGCCGCGGCGCGCACGGGCCTTGTGGGGCGCCCTGTAGAATGCCGCTCGCCTGACTGACGCTGCACCTCCCCCGCCCGGCGCCCGGTCGGCAGAGACCCTGTCGCGGACCGCTTTCCTGCCGAAGACCTTCACGGTCCTGCGCGGCTACACCGCGGCGCAGCTCGTGGCCGACCTCCAAGCCGGCGTCGTCGTCGGGATCGTGGCTGTGCCGCTGGCGCTCGCCTTCGCGATCGCCTCCGGCGTCGCGCCGGAGAAGGGCCTCGTCACCGCCGTCGTGGCGGGATTCCTCATCTCTCTGCTCGGCGGCAGCCGCGTCCAGGTCGCGCTCGAAAGGGCGGGGCGCCTCGACCGGTACGGCAGGGAAAACCTCGCCGGGGATCTGGACGACGCGCTCGAGCGGGCCCGGGAGATTCTGTCGCCGGGCGGCGCTCCGGCGCCGGGCTCACGCTGATGGCCTGGACCGAGACGCTCGCCGTGCGCCTGGCGATCTCGCTCGGGATCGGCCTCTTGATCGGGGCCGAGCGCGAGCGGCGCAAGGGGGTCGGGCCCTCCCGCGCGCCGGCGGGGATCCGGACCTTCGCCCTGGTGGCGCTGGCGGGAGGCGTGAGCCTCGCCTTCGGCGGGGAGGCGGTGCTGGCCGTCTCGACTCTGGTCGTCGGCGCTCTCGCGGCGATCGCTTACGGCCGCAGCCGGAGCCGCGATCCCGGCCTCACGACGGAGATCGCTCTGCTGACGACCTTTCTCCTCGGGGCCCTCGCGGTGCGGCAGCCGGCGCTTGCGGCGGGGCTCGCCGTCGCCGTCGCGGTCCTGCTCGCCGCCCGAACCCGCCTGCACCGCTTCGTGCGCCGGGTCCTGACCGAGCAGGAGCTGCACGACGGCCTGCTCTTCGCGGCCGCGGCCCTGGTCGTGCTTCCGCTGACTCCGGACCGGCCCGTCGGGCCGCTTTCCGTGCTCAATCCCCGGACTCTTTGGAAGCTCGCGGTACTCGTGATGGGAATCTCCGCGTCCGGCTACGTCGCGCTGCGGCTGCTCCCGCCGCGCCTGGGGCTGCCGCTGTCGGGCCTCGCGTCGGGGTTCGTCTCGAGCGCCGCGACGATCGGAGCGATGGGACAGCGCGCCGCGAAGGAGCCGAAGCACTCCCGGGCAGTGGTCGCCGGGGCGGTGCTTTCGACCGTCGCCACGGTCGTGCAGATGGTCGCAGTGCTCGCCGCCACGAGCCGCCCGACGCTCGAGGCCCTGAAGCTGCCGTTGCTCTTCGCGGGGGCCGCGGCAGCCGCCTACGGGCTCGCCTTCGCGCTGCGCGTCCGTCGCGGCCCGGCCGACGGCGCTTCGCCGTTCGGGCGGGCCTTCGACCTGAAGGCCTCGGTGCTCTTCGCGGCGACCGTCTCGGGCGTCCTGCTGCTTTCCGCGGCGGTCAACCAGTGGCTGGGAGCGGGGGGGCTGCTCGTGGCGGTGGCGCTGGCGGGGTTCGCCGACGCGCATGCGGCGGCGATCTCCGCGGCGTCGCTCGTGGCGGCCGGAAAGCTCCCGGCCGCCGGGGCGGTGCTCCCGATCCTGGCCGGGCTGACGACCAACACGCTGACCAAGGC
>JBOGJK010000032.1:0-2430 GCA_050745345.1 Thermoanaerobaculia bacterium | reverse complement strand
TCGCCGCCGCCGAGACGCCGAATTTCTCCTCGAGCGCCTTGACGAGCGTGTTGAGCTCGAGGACGGTCATCGCCTCGATTTCCGTCACGAAGTTTTCCGCGGTCATCGCCATTTTCGGTCTCTCCTTCTGCTCGATCGGTGGTTTCAAACTCCGTTGGCGGCCGGGGCCTCTCCGCCGGCCGACTTCGATTTCTGTTCCGCAATCTGGTGTACGACGCCGACGAGGTTCCTCGCCGGGCCGTTCAGCACGGTGACCAGCCGCCGCAGCGGCGACTGCATCAGGAAGAGCAGCCGCGCCACGAGCTCCTCGCGGCCGGGCAGCTCGGCGATCGCCTGGATCTCCTTCGCCGCCACCGGCCGCCCCTCGACCAGGGCCCCCTTGAAGACGAGGTTCGGGTTGGACTTGGCGAAGGTCGTCAGCACCTTGGCCAGGGCGACCGCGTTGGAGGAGTTGTAGGCCACGGCGGTCGGGCCCTGGAATTGCGCCGCCATCTCTCCCAGCGGCGACCCCTGGACCGCCCGCAGCGCCAGCGTGTTCTTAACGACGAGGTACTTGGACTTGGTGCCGCGCACCTGCCGGCGCAGCTCGGTGACTTCGTTGACTTTCAGCCCGGCGAAGCCGAAGAGGATCGCGTTTCCCGCCTTCGCGAGGTCCTGCTCCAGTGTGGCGACCGCCGCGGCTTTTTCGGTGCGGTTCATCGCATCCCCTCCTACAGCGCCTCGACCGACGCCGCGTCGATCTCGATGCCCGGGCCCATGGTCGAAGAGACGGACACCGTCCGGAAGTACTTCCCCTTGGCGGAGGCGGGCTTGGCCCGCTGCACCGCCCGCAGGAAGGCCGCAGCGTTCTCCTCGAGCTTCTTCTCGTCGAAGGAGGTCTTGCCGATCGAGGCATGGATGATCGAGGTCTTGTCCACCCGGAACTCGACCTTGCCGGCCTTGATCTCGCGGACCGCCTTGCCGACCTCCATCGTCACGGTGCCGGCCTTCGGATTCGGCATCAGTCCCTTGGGGCCGAGCACCTTGCCGAGCCGGCCGACCAGCCGCATCATGTCGGGGGTCGCGACGAGCGCCTCGAAGTCGAGGAAGCCTTCCTGGATCTTCCCGACCAGATCCTCGCCGCCCGTGATGTCCGCCCCGGCTTCCTCGGCCTCCTTGAGCTTGTCTCCGGCCGCGATGACGGCCACGCGCTTGGACTTGCCCGTACCGTGCGGCAGCACGACCGTCCCGCGGACCATCTGGTCGGCGTGCTTCGGGTTGACTCCCAGCAGCATCGCGAGGTCGACCGACTCGTCGAACTTCGCGTACTTGAGCTCCCGCACTAGGCGGACCGCCTCGGGGAGGGCGTAGGCGCGCGGCTGGAGCTTCGCTTTTGCCGCCGCGTATTTCTTACCGCTTCTTCCCATCGTCTCCTTCCGTCGTTCAAGCGATCGCGCTTACGCGTGATCTCCGACTTCTCTACGTGAACCGTGAACCGAAAACCGTAAACCGAAGCCCTCGGTTCACGGTTCACGACTCAGACCACCTCGATCCCCATCGACCGGGCCGTTCCTTCGACGATGCGCACCGCGCCCGGCAGGTCCGCCGCGTTCAAGTCGGGCAGCTTCGTCTTGGCGATCTCCTCGACCTGCTTCTTCGTGACCTTGCCCACCTTCTCCTTGTTGGGAGTGCCCGATCCCTTGGCCACCCCGGCGGCCTTGAGCAACAGGATCGAGGCCGGAGGCGTCTTCGTGATGAAGCTGTAGGAGCGGTCGGCATAGACCGTGATCACGACCGGGATGATGAGCCCCTTCTGCGAGGCGGTCTTCGCGTTGAAGCTCTTGCAGAAGTCCATGATGTTGACGCCCTGCTGGCCGAGCGCCGGGCCCACGGGGGGCGCCGGTGTGGCCTCCCCGGCCGGGATCTGCAGCTTCACGTATCCGGTGATCTTCTTGGCCATCTCGCTCGCTTCGCGAGCGCGTGAACCGTGAACCGTGAATCGAGAACCGACCCTGCGGCCCCCTCTTCTCGGTCACTTTGTCGCGCTCGCCTCGCCTCCTCGGTTAACGGTTCACGGTTTACGGTTCACGTCTACAGCTTCTGCACCTGCAGGAACTCGAGCTCCACCGGGGTCGACCGGCCGAAGATCGTGACCATGACCTTCAGGGTCGAGCGGTCGAGGTTGATCTCGTCGACGACCCCGGTGAAGTTCGTGAAGGGGCCGTCGGTGATCCGGACGTGTTCCCCCTTCTCGAAGGTGTGCTTCGGCTTCGGCTTCTCCTTGGTGGCCGTCACGCGGTGAAGAATCTGCTCGACCTCGTCGGTGGTCAGGGGAGTCGGCTCCTTTCCCGATCCGACGAAGCCCGTGACCTTCGGCGTGTTCTTGACCAGGTGCCACGCCTCGTCGGACATCTCCATCTCGATGATGATGTAGCCGGGGAAGAACTTGCG
>JBOGJK010000031.1:0-2210 GCA_050745345.1 Thermoanaerobaculia bacterium | reverse complement strand
GCTATAATGCCGCCGGGGCATGAAAAAACGCGATTATTACGAGGTTCTGGGGGTTTCGCGGGGGGCCTCGGAGGGGGAGGTCAAGAAGGCCTACCGGCGGCTGGCCCGCAAGCTCCACCCGGACGTCAATCCGGGGGACAAGGGAGCCCAGAAGAAGTTCCAGGAGGTCCAGGAAGCCTACGAGGTGCTCCGAGACGCCGAGAAACGGCGGGCCTACGACCGTTTTGGGCATGCCGGGCCCGCCCCGGGATTCGACTCGGGCGCCGGGAGGCCCGGCGGATTCGGGGGCTTTCCGGGGGGGGCAGCGCCCTTCGAGGGCTTCGAGTTCCAGTCGGGCGACCTCTCGGACTTGTTCGGCAGCATCTTCGGCGCGGGGCGCCGACGGACGCGAACGCAGCCGGAGAAGGGGGAGGACGCCAGCGGCTCGATTGAGATCTCCTTCCGCGACGCGGTCTTGGGCGGGATGGCTTCGCTGTCGCTGCGCCGGGACCGCGCGTGCGAGAAATGCGGCGGCATGGGGCGC
This sequence comes from Thermoanaerobaculia bacterium, assembly GCA_050745345.1. GTDB lineage: Bacteria > Acidobacteriota > Thermoanaerobaculia > UBA5066 > Gp7-AA6 > DATBFU01. Next base: position 1,687 of record JBOGJK010000031.1, on the reverse strand, counting down.
GTGGGCCGCAGTCCCTGTCCTGCCTGCCGGGGGACGGGACGCGTGGCCCACTCCGAGACGGTCAGGATCAAGATCCCGGAGGGCACCGAGAACGGCGGAACGATCCGGGTCCCCGGCAAGGGAGGCGAGGGCTCCCTCGGGGGGCCCTCGGGTGATCTCTATGTCACCGTTCGCGTCGCGCCGCACCCGTACTTCGAGCGGCAGGGCGACGACATCCACGGCGAGGTGCCGATCACCGTCAAGGAGGCCTTCGCGGGAGCGGAGATCGAGGTCCCGACGATCCACGGCACGATGCGGGCGCGGATCCCTCCCGGCACGCAGAGCCGCCAGAAGTTCCGCCTGCGCGGAAAGGGGGTTCGCAGCCCGCGCAGCGGGCAGATCGGCGACCACATCTACACGGTGCGCGTGATGGTGCCCAGGAGCGTCACGCCGGCCGGCAGCGACGCGGCGACCCTGCTCGAGTCGCTCTACGACGCGCCGGTGCGGAAGGATCTACCGAAGGGACTCTAGCTTTCAGCGGTCGGCTGTCAGCCAGATCTTTTCGAGGGGTTCAGCCGTTCTTCTTGAGAGCTGAGAGCTAATTCCTTTTGGCCATCCCCTCGACGAGCGCGACCGCTTTCTCGTAGGTCATCTCGTCGGAGAGGGCGATCGACCGGACGACGGACCACGCGGCGCCGTCGAAGCGGATGTAGTGCAGGCCCGCGTCGTCACGCCAGTGCAGCGTCGGCTTGTAGCTCGAGCCGACCACCGTGCGCACGGAGGAGGCGCCGAAGGCGGGCATCGTCGCGATCGGGCCCGTGCTGGCGATACCGACGACCGGGATGCGGCGCCGCAGCCACGTCGAGTTGTCGGCGGAAGGCTTGCCGAGCTCCGTCGGGTAGCTGATCCGCACGACATAGTGCCGGTTCGAGAAGAGGGCCGCGAAGCTCGCCAGGATCGCGCCGCCCGGCCCCTCCGCCTGCAGCGAGGGGTACGCGTAGGCGCCGCGCGGCAGGTCCTGCAGGGAGGTGGGTCCCTGGTCGTTGACCAGCTCGGGCAGGTCGTAGATCGCCACCCGCGACGGGTCGATCGGCTCGTCGAGGAAGAAGGAGGCGTAGCGCGCCTGCGAATAGCCCGCCTCCTCCCACCAGAGGATCGACAGCACGGACCGGTTCGTGTAGACATCCGCGCCTGCCTCGTCCTTCGCGTGCACCGTCTGGTGCGTTAGGAGCATCTGAGGGTTGTAGGCGTGCGGGAAGCCGACGCTCGGCAGGAGGTCCGCGATCGTCCACTTCCCTGCCTTCCAGAAGGCGAGGCGGATCTTGTTGACGAGCGAGTTCTCTTCGCGCCAGAGCACGACGAGCGTGCCCGTCGGCTCGTCCACCGTCAGGTCGAGGCTTGTCTTGGGGCTCGAGCTCGCGGCGCCCGGAATGAGGCCCCCGGCTTGCGCGCCGTCTTGCGCGAACGCGCTCCAGACCACCGCGAAGTCGTCGGTAGCCAACCCGGGTGCCGAAAGCTCCCAGGCCAGACCCGTCGCCACCTGGTAGAGCGTTCCATCCGAGGCGAGCAGCGTCCGCTTCTGGACTTCGGCCGACGCGGCGCCGGCCGCGAGCAGCAGCGCCAAGGCGAGGGCGAGGCGTCGGAGGCTCTTCACGTCACGCCCTCAGGTTGATCATCCCCATTAGGCTGACCTGATGGAGGTAGTGCT
>JBOGJK010000030.1:0-9821 GCA_050745345.1 Thermoanaerobaculia bacterium | reverse complement strand
GTGTATACCTCCGAGAGTCTCGCCTTGGCGGCACTCGAGTATCTGGTCAACGTGGACCCGGAAACAGCGCCCGGTGATCTCGTTGCGGTCGCCGCCGTGATTCCCGATGAGGTCGCGATCAAGAGACTGTCGGCCGACGATCTGCCGAAGAGGTGGCGTCGTTTCCCGGCGCCCCCGGAGCTCGACATGCTCGGCACGAAGTTGGCGGCTTCGCTCGAGACCGCGGTCCTTCAAGTCCCCTCGGCCGTCGTCCCGCAAGAGTCGAACCTGATTCTGAACCCAAGGCACCCGGATTTCGCGAAGATCGTCGTGCGCGATCCGATCCCCTTCGCGTTTGATACGCGCGTGTGGAAGAAGCCGCCTCGTTGAGCTGCCGGCATCGCCTTTCGAATCTCGCGGCTCAACTTGCACGAGCGAGTACGGCGACTTCTCTCATCAGGCGGCGGCCGAGCCGGTCTTTCTCGGTCTCGAGGTCATAGCGGGATTGCAGATTCAACCAGAAACGGTCGGAGGTCCCGAAGTACCTCGCGAGTCGCAGTGCCGTGTCGGCGGTGATCGCGCGCTTCCCATGGACGATCTCGTTGATCCGGCGCGGCGGGACACTGACGTCGGTTGCGAGCCGATACTGCGAAACCTTGAGCGGCTTCAGAAACTCCTCCAGGAGCACTTCCCCAGGATGAACGGGCGCCAGCTTCTTCTTTGCCATTCTGAGCCTCCTCAGTGGTGATCCGTGATCTCGACGTCGCGTGCGTCGCCGTCCCTCCAGACGAAGCAGACGCGCCACTGGTCGTTCACGCGGATGCTGTACTGCCCCGACCGAGGGCCGACGAGCTTTTCCAGTCGGTTTCCGGGCGGCACTCCGGATTGGATCACGGGCGCTCCTCCCCAAGGCAAAGGGAGGAGAGGCCCCTCACCCCGGCCCTCTCCCGTGGGGAGAGGGAGGAGAGGATTTCAGGACTGGCCGCGCTCGCCCCTCTGGGGCTGGAAGCGCCAGAGGCTGCTGCGAATCGAGACGCCGACGGCGAGCAGCGACCCGTCGCGGCCCCAGGCGGGATACTGAATGTCGCCGTCGAAGAGGACGGGCAGCCGCTCCAGCGCGGCCGTCGCCGGGTCGAGGAGCGCGACGCCGCGGAACCACGTGTCGGGCGAGGTGACGGTGACGGCGATCCGGCCGTCCGGACCCACCGCCGTTGCGGTGATCGGGATGGGTGCCAGCCGCAGTGCGCTGGCGAAGAGAATCTGGAGCTCGGAGCCTCCGTCGAGCGGGGCCCGATAGAGCTTGACCCCGTCGAGCTCGTTGACCTGAACGATGAGCGACGGCGCGGGGCCGCGTGGATCGACGGCGACGCCGTTGGCGGGACGCAGTTTGCGCGGGGCGCCTCCCTCGACGCCGATCGCGAAGAGGGAGCCGGCGCTGACGTAGTAGAGCGTCCTGCCGTCGGGAGACGCCGCGAGGCTCTGCGGCGCGATTCCCCGCGTCGCTTCGAGGCGGCGGACGATCCGGCCCTCCGGCATCGTCGCCAGCGTGATCAGAGGAGGCTGCCCGACGCCTCCCGACAGGAACGCCACGAGGTTCTCGCCCACGAGAGCGGCCGGCGGCGTGGCTTGCTCGGCGAGGTCCAGGAACGGCCGCAGCTGCCCGTCGGGCGCGGAGATCAGCAGCCGCCTTCGTCCGAGGACCTGGTTGGGAATCAGCATGCCCCCGTCCGGAAACTGCACCGGGCTCGTCAGCAGATTGCCGGCGATCGTGACGAGCGGATCCGGAACGCCTCCCGCCGCCGGGAACCGGAGCAGCTCGGCGGGATTGTCCATCGTGCTGACGAAGAGGGAGCCGCCGGCGCCCGCGTCCAGGCCCCACGCCTTTCCGGTCACGGGAAACAGGACCTCGCCCTGCTGTCCGTCGCGCGACACCGAGATCGCCTGCTGGAGGTCGCCGAAGGTGACAAAAGCGAGGACCGAGCTGCCGTCCGCGGCGATGGCGAGCGGCGGAGTCAGCGGAAGCTGCGGCGCAAACGGGGTGGCCCGGCCGGTCGCGACGTCGAGCAGATAGACGCGCCGCGCGGGGTTGGCTCCCGCTGCCAGGCGCGCCCAGAAGACCGCCGCCTTTCCGTCGGGAAAGGCGCGCAGGCTCCAGCTCCCCGCTTCCGCCACCACGGCAGGTCCGAGCGAGGCGAGGACTCCGGTGTCGGGCCAGAAGCGATGGATCTGGAAGTTGCGCGCGGCATCGCGCTTGACGACGAGCAGGCTTCCATCGGGCAGCGCCTCCGGCCCCTGCGCGTCCTCCAGAACCGGCCGCTCCTCCCCGCCCAGAGACGGAACACTGAAGATGCCTCGGGGCACGTCGCTCACGCGATCGAAGAAGAGCTTGTCGCCGTCCCGAGACCAGCAGACTTTGTAGACGGAGCCGGAGTCCGCGCGCCGTGTCAGCACCGTCCAGTCGCCCGAAGAGGGCTTCATCACCGCCACCTGAGACCTGCCGGCGACGAGCGTCAGGAACGCCAGCGCCTCTCCGTCCGGCGAGCTGCGCGGAGCCATCACGCGGGTCATGGGTCCGACGAGCAGGTTCCCTTTCCAGATCGGCGGCGGCGCGCCGCCCTGCTTGCTCCGGAACCAGTTGCCCGCGAAGGCGCCGCACGCAAAGAGCGCTAGCCCGAGAAACAGGACCAGCCCGAACTCTCGAACGCGGCGGGCCTTTCCGCGCGCGGAGACGGCGGCCGGATCCGAGGAGACCGGGGCCGGTGCCGCGGCTCGAACCACCGACGGCTGTAGCGACCGGGTCATCGAAGGCAGGGGCGACCGGGTCGTGGAGGGCAGGGGCGACCGGGTGGTCGGCAGCGACGAGGAGTCTTCCGGGGCGATCCACGGCGCCTCGAGCTGGGAGGTCCGGCGCCCGCCCGACTGCTGAAAGTCGGCCAGGTTGTCCCGTATCTGCTTCAGGTCGCGCGCGAGCTCCGCCGTCGAGCTGTAGCGATCGGCGGGGTCCTTGGCGAGGCATCGCTCGATTGCCCAGCGAAGCGGCGGCGGCACGCGGGCGTTGAGGCTCTCGAGCGGGAGCGGCTCCTCCTGGATGATCGCGGAGAGGGTCTGAACTGGTGTCGCGCGGTGGAAGACGCGGCGCCGCGTCAGCATCTCGTAGAAGATGAGCCCGGCGGAGAACTGGTCGGAGCGAAAATCGAGCGGGCGCCCGGCCGCCTGCTCGGGCGACATGTAGTCGGGCGTTCCGAGAACGAAGCCGGCTTGCGTCAGCGACGCGTCGGGCTGGCCGGGCGCGCCGAGCGGCGGTCCCTGCAGCTTGGCCAGGCCGAAGTCCAGGATCTTCACGAAGCCGTCCTGCGAGACCATGATGTTCTCGGGCTTCAAGTCCCGGTGAACGATGCCGGCCTGATGCGCCTTGGCGAGCCCGCCGGCGATCTGCATCGCCAGATCCAGCGTCTTCTTGACGGGCAGCGGGCCCGCATCGATCAGGTGCCGCAGAGTCCAGCCGTCGATCAGCTCCATCGCCATGTAGGGCGAGTCGTCCGCGTGCCCGATCTCGAAGATCGTGACGATGTTGGGATGATTCAGCGCGGAGGCGGAACGGGCCTCGAGCGCGAAGCGCGCAAGCCCTTCACGATTGGAGAGGAGCTCCCTCGGCAGGACCTTCAACGCGACACTGCGGCCGAGCCGGCTGTCGCGCGCGCGGTAGACCTCTCCCATTCCGCCGGCGCCCAGGCGGTCGATGATCTGGAAGGGACCCAGCGCGGCTCCCGGTTGGAGGGAGACGCTGTCGACACCGGTTGCGGTGGCGTTCGCTCCCGACACGGGTCGAACGGCGACCCCGCGGCCGGAGTCCTCCTTCATGCGACGCCGCTGTGCCCGGCCGGGCGTACCGGGTCTGTCGCCCTCGGAGAGAGAGCAGAGCCCTGCCGTACCCCTTCGCCAGGGGAGCTCACGAAGAGAAAACGACGCAAGGCTGGAGCCATGTCGCCGCAAGCCGTAAGTTGCGGCGGCGAAAAGGGTTTCACGTGATCCATTTGCCGCCGGGTGCAAAAAAACGTCAGCCTGGCGAGGGACGCATGAGGAAAGGGGTCGCTAATCGCGAGAGCCGCGTCCGGGACGAGGCGGCCGTCCGGGTAAGATCGGCAACCCCGGGCGACAATGGTATCCGCCAAGCGCAAGCGCTGGTCGCGCCGGGTGACGCGGGCGAGCAACGCCCTGGATCTGGAGCCGGGAGTCTTCACGCTCCCCGACCCGCGGCAGATCGCGCTCTCGCTCAAACGATCCGCCGAGAGCAGCCGGCGCCGCAAGAGCGAGCCGTTCCGCTCGGCAATGTCGATGTTGAGCTTCTACATCAATCGCGCCGGGCGGGGCCTTTCGCGGGAGCAGCGCCTGCGCCTCGAGAAGGCGAAGGCGGAGCTCCGAGCCCTGTACGGCAGGCCCTCCCTCCGTCGCTGGCCCCCGCCTTGAGGCCAGGCGTGGTCACCCGGGAGACTGCCCCCCGCCCCTCTCACCGCGCGAGGCGGCGGAGGTTTTCGGAGGCGGAGCGGCTCGCGACGATCACGGTCCCGTCCCGCAGGGTGATCGCGAGGCGGCGGCCGTCGTGCGGCCGGAGATGTTGGACCGCGTCGAGATTGACGATGTGGGAACGATGGACCTGCCGGAATCGCGCCGGATCGAGGCGCGCCGCAAGCTCGGCGAGCGTCACGTTGACGAGGAACTCGCCCTCGGCCGCGTGCACCTCGGCATAGTCGCCGCGGGCCTGGATGCGGCGGACTCCCTCGATGGCGATCGGAACGATGCGGTCGCCCTGGCGCGCGAAGAGACGCGAGAGAGGCCCCGGCGCAAGCGAGCTCCGCGCGCGCTCACCGGCCTGGACCGCGGGCTCGCCCAGCCGGCGGCGCACCCGTTCGATCGCCGCGGCGAGGCGCTCCCGCCCGAACGGCTTGACCAGATAGTCCAGGGCACCGATCTCGAACGCCGCCACCGCGAACCGGTCGTAGGCCGTCGTGAAGACGATCTCGGCCGGATGCCGGATCCGCCGCGCCACCTCGAGCCCGGAGAGCTCCGGCAGGCGAACGTCGAGGAACATCAGGTCGGGCCGCTGCTCGTCGGCAAGTGCGAGCGCGGACCGCCCGTCCACCGCGACGCCCACGACCTCGATCCCGGGGGTTTCCGCGAGCCATGCGGCGAGACTCTCTCTGGCCGGCGCCTCGTCCTCGGCGATGAGCGCCCGCATGCGCCGCACGCTCAAGCGAGCTCCGGGGCGCCGTCGTCCGGCAGGTCGAGGCGGACCCGAAAGCCGCCGCCCGCCGGAGACTCGAAGAAAAGATGCGCGCGGCCCGAATACAGAGCTGCGAGGCGCTCCTGCAGAAGCCGCAGGCCCATGCGGCGGCTCGCCGCGATGTCGACCTCCGAGCCGCCGGGGCCGTCATCGCTCACCGCCAGGGAGAGGCGTCCTCCCGATCGCCGGACCGAAACGTCCACGCGCCCCCCGGACGCCCGCGGGGCGACACCGTGGATGATCGCGTTCTCGACGAGCGGCTGGAGCGCGAAGGGCGGAACGGAGACTTCGAGAGCGGACTCGTCGGCCTCGAACGAGACCCGCAGCCGATCGCCGAGGCGGACGCGCTCGAGCTCGAGATAGCTGCGGACGAAATCCCACTCGCGCGACAGCGGCACGAAGTCGCTTCCGGACTGATGCACCCACTGTCCGAAGCGCAGGAGCTCCCCGAGCTTCTCGAGCGCGCTTTCGGCAAGCGCCGGATCCCGCCGGATCAGCCCCAGCAGCGCATGGAGCATGTTGTTCACGAAATGCGGCTGGAGCTGCGACCGCAGCAGTTGGAGCTCGGCGCGCGTTCTCAGAACCTCCGCGCGGGCCGCCAGATCCCTCGCGTCCCGCAGGGCCGCCGCCGTGTGCCACGCGTATCCGATTCCCGTCAACGCCACGTGAATGAGCCCGTTGATCACGACCTGCCAGAGGATCATGGGCAAGGACGCCACTCGGACGGCTCCGAGCGTGATCCAGCCGTCCAGAAGGATCAGGAGCAGCCACCCCGCCGTCGCGGCCGCGGTCAGGCCGAGGACGGCCGGGACGAGGCGGGCCGCCAGGCGCCAGCGCCCTGCCGGAAACCAGGGCCAGCGCCGGGCAAGCCCGAGCGACAGGATTCCGAGGAGCGCGTTGGGCAGGATGGCGGCGGCCGCCCCGCGCAGCGCCATCCCGGCCGGAACGGAGCTCGCGGCGAATGCCGCGGCATAGACCGACGCCAGGAGCGTCCAGGCGCCCGCGTAGGCCGCGAGCGCCGCTCGACGCGGGAGACCGGACTTCGGCTTTGGCCCTTGGGTCGCCATGACTTCTGGAACTACGGTTTGACCGCCGCTTCGTTCTTTCGCAAGGGGCCGCGCCCCGACCCGGGGTCACCTGGTCGGTTCGGGCATCGCCTCGATCTGCGGCAACAGGATGTCACGAACGTAGTGCCATTCGGGCGCCGCGGTCAGCGCGCCCTGCGCGTAGGCGAGGGCCGCCGTCCGGTTGTTCGCGGAACTGTGCGAATAAAGATACGCGAGGTTCATGAGGTTCTCCGCTCCTCCCCAGGCGGGGACCCAGGGAGGACCCGTGCCCGCGGTCGCCTCGCGCCAGGAGCACTCCACGCCCCGGCGCATCGTCGCCGCGGCTTTGACGGGGTCGCCCCCCAAGGGCGGGGGCGCCCCGAGCTGGATGCCTCCGATGATCCAGAGGACGCGGGGGTTGTCGGGGGCGTCGGTCTGGAGGCTCCGCATGGCCGGAACGGCTTCCGCAATGATCGCCTCGCGCTTTGCCGCATCGTCGCCGGCCAAGAAGACCAGACTCCCCCAGCAGCCGACCATCCCGAGCCTCGCCTCGATCCAGCCGGGCCGGCGCTCCTGGGCGGCCCGAAAGTGGCCGACCGCGCCTTCCAGGTCCGACGCAAGATCGGCGGGTGTCGGCGTCTCGTTGAATCCGTTGAGAGCCCGGCGCCAGCGCGCGAAGCCCCGCCAGTAGGAACGGTACTCGTCGAGCGGCGAGTTCGGGATTCTGGCGAGCGCGGCGTCGAGGCGATCGAGCGCCGCCCGGTCGCCGCGATAGTCCGCGGACCGGACCGCGGCGACGAGCTCCGCCAGGCGCGACTCGGCCTTCTGTTGCGCGCAGGGCCCGGTGAAATTTGCGGCGAGGAGAATCCACGCGAGAAGAAACATTCCAGCCACCTCCGCGCCATTCTGGACAGCCGGTATGTCCGAAACGGTGTCCGCCTCGGCGAGTGGGCGGACGAGCCGGGGCAACGGGCAGCCAGGGCGGCCGACGGCGCCCGGGAACAGGCGTCAAACGTGCATTCCTGCGCTCTTTCACTCCGGATGTGCTGAAGCTCCTCGCCTCTTGACATCAAACATAGGACGGTTGACCCCTGCTGGACTCGTGAGGCAGACTGGTCGGATGGTGGGACCTCCGGAACGGGACGAGACCGCGCCCTACTACCACCGATACATCGACCGCGTCCCGGGCGGCGATGTCGTTGGCGTGCTCGCGGCGCAGCTGGACGACACCCTGGCGCTTCTGCGCGGCATTTCCGAGGAGAGGTCTTTCTACCGCTACGCGCCGGAGAAGTGGAGCATCCGCCAGGTCATGGGCCACGTCAACGATACCGAGCGGGTGTTTCTCTTCCGCGCCCTCTGGTTCGCCCGAGGCTTCGACAGCCCCCTGCCGAGCTTCGATCAGAACGATTGCGCCGGCGCGGCTCGGGCCGACGAGGTCCCGTGGGCCGGCCACATCGAGGAGTTCCGGGGAGTGCGGCTGGCGACGCTGGCCTTCTTCCGGAACCTGCCGGCCGACGCCTGGACGCGGCGCGGTGTCGCCAGCGGAAATCCCTTCACGGTCCGGGCGCTGGCCTACATCGTGGCGGGGCACCTCGCCCACCACGTGGCGCTTCTCCAGGAGCGGTACGCCTAACGCCGCCACGCTCCGGAGCGCCCCTCGCAGGCCGGCATACTCCCCGAGGAAGATCAGGGACGCGTTGACGGTGTCCTGATTCCCCTGGCAGACGCGGCGGGGCGGTGGATGGCAGCGCTTCGGGACGACGCCGGCACGCCCTGCGGCGCTGCTTGCCGCCGCGGTCGCCCGGACGCTCGCGCTGACCGTGGCCGGCAACTCCTGCCGGCGCTCCGGCGCGGGGCACGCCGATCCCGCCGGCGCGATGCGCGCGGATCAGCGAGTCGACGCTGAGCTGCTACAGCCGCCGGTACAACGCGCCAATTCAGTGTCAACCCCGAGCAGATAAAGGTCACCCGGCGGCGCGCAGAACGACGGATTTCGGCACCTGTCCCTCCGCAGCCCACGGCCAACGCGAGGCAGCGCAAGAGGATCGCCAACTGGCAGTCTGGCGTTCCGTTTGCGTGGGAAGTCGAGGGACAGAAAACCCTCTCCGGGAACATCGCCATGGCCGTTTTCGCCGATCGCCTTTCAGGGCTCCTTTGCAGGCGCGGCGGCTGGCTGCCTCTTCTTCTTGCGGTCCGCTTGACCGGGTGCGCGTCGGGCCCATCCGTAGAGAGCGCACAGATCCGGTCAGTCGAGCAGGGGAGCCCCGTTCCCGCGCAAGCGGAGACGTTGAGCACGGTCGAGTTCCGCAGGTTCGTCTTGAAGCCGCCTCCCGTCATCGGCTCGGTCCAGACCGGACAGGGCTGCATCGGGCGGGCGCCGTTGACGTGGAAAAGCAGTCTCGACCTCACCCTGGGAGAGGCCTTCGGCGAGCTTCTGCTCGAGCAGATGTCTTCGGCCGGCTATCCCGTCGTGGGACGCCGCGACACGCTCTTCGAGGACCCTCACGGCCGCAAGCCCGAGTACGCCGTCGCGGGCGTGATTCGGGACATCCGGGCCAACGTCTGCTACGCGAGCCCGCGAAAGAGGCTCGGCACGGCGGAGGCCTCGCTCTCGGTGGACTGGCAGGTCTACTCGTACCGGACGAAGGCCGTGGAGCTCAAGGCGACCTCGGACGGCTGGAGCCGCCTGCCGCGGGCGCAGGAAGAGCCGGGGCCCGAGGCGATCACCCGGGCCTTCGCTTCGGCCGCGAGAAACCTGCTCGCCGATTCTCGGTTTCACGATCTCCTGTCGGGAAGGGGCGGCGATCGAACCAAGGTGGCTTCCGAGCCGATTCCCGTGGCCTATGAGGCGCCGCCGACCCGGCCCGTCGAGAGCGTCGAGTCGGTCGTCGCGAACTCGCGAATGGGAGTGGTCACGGTCTTTGCCGGAGACGGCATCGGCTCGGGCTTCCTGATCTCTTCGGATGGGTACCTGCTGACCGGCCAGCACGTGGTGGGGCAGTCGAGATACGTCCGGGTCAAGTTCGTCACGGGCAGGGAAGTCAACGGCGAGGTCGTCCGCACCGACCGGCGGCGGGACGTCGCTCTGGTCAAGCTCGAGAACGACATCTACAAGTGCCTGCCGCTGGGAGAGTCGAGCCGGGTCGGGCCCGGCGCGGACGTCTTCGCGATCGGAACGCCTCTGTTCGAGAGCTTCGGTCAGACGGTTACGAAGGGAGTCGTCAGCGGCTACGGAGAAGAGGACGGCCTGCGCATCCTGAGAAGCGACGTCTCGGTCCATCGCGGCAACAGCGGGGGGCCGCTGCTGGACCGCTCCGGTGTCGTCATCGGGTTGTCGGTCAGCGGCTTCATGCTCCTGCCGGAGGGCGTGGGGGTGGGCCTCAACGGCTTCGTCCCCATCGAAGAAGCCCTGGACGCGCTCGGCATCCGGCGGGACCAACGCTGAACGGCTGCGTTGCGCGGCGCCTCTGACCCGCTCGGGCAGGGCGCGGCGTCGGGCGGCGGACCGGTTGGTC
>JBOGJK010000029.1:0-1848 GCA_050745345.1 Thermoanaerobaculia bacterium | reverse complement strand
GCGTTGTCCTCGGCCGCCCGCTCGAGCGCGCCGCGGCGCAGCGCCACCCGCCCGCGGTGGTGCAGCGCGACCAGCAGCCACAGCTCGTCCTGCTCCCGCCGGGCGGCCTCCAGAATCTCCTCGATCGCCGAGGAGGCGGGCTCCCACTCCGCGCGCGCCACCCACAGCTCGATCCGGTTGGAGCGGGCGATGCGGAGCAGGTCCCGGCGGCCGGCCGACGCGGCCAGCGACGCGGCCTCTTCCAGCAGCGCGGCGCAGCGCTCCGGCCGGCCCGCGTGGTAGAGCGTCGCGGCGAGGTCGATGGAGAGCCGAGCCCTCTCGGCCGGATCGTCGCGGAACGCCGCGAGGGCCTCCTCCAGGCGGGCAGCCGCTTCCGGAAACCGGCGCCGGTCGCAGAGCGCGAGAGCCTCCTGCGACACGAAGCGGGCGGCGAGCGCGTCGTCGCCGGAGGCGAAGATGGCCTGCCGCCACCGGTCGTAGATCTGCTCCTCCTCGCCGAAGCGGCCCGCGAGCGAGAGAACCGAAGCGCGCGCCAGCGCGTTCGAGAGGCCTGCCGGTTGGCCGAGACCTTCCGCGAGGCGATCCGCAAGGTCGAGACGCTCCAGGGCCGCCGAGTGATCCCCCTGCCGCGCAAGCCCCGCCGCCTCGAGGCGCAGGGCCCGGACGGCCTCCTCCGGTGGCGCCCCGGGAAACTCCTTCCTCCAGGCGGCCGCCAGAAGCCCCGCCGCCGGGAGTCCTTCGAGGATCGCGCGGACCTCTGCCCCGCGCAGGAGGGCGCAACGCCGCTCGCCTCCGCTCGCGACAGGGGACCCCGCGACTCGGTCCAGGATCCTCCACGCCTCAACCGGGCGCCCGCCCGCCAGCTCCCGCTCCGCTTCCACCAAGTCGAGCCATGGCGGCCGGTCGATGCCCGCCGCCGCGAAGCGCGCGGCGAGCCCGAACCACTTCTCCACCGGAACGGGAACGCTCTCCCGATACCACCGCTCCCCGATCGAGACCGCCTCTGCCGTGGCGCCGGCGGAAAGCAGCAACTCGATCCGGCGCGCGGGGTCGGGCTCCCGAGCGGCCCAGCGCCGGCAGAGGACCGTCCTCTCGACTCCGGACGCGGCACTGCGCCGTCCGGCCGACGTCGGGCGCCATCCGGAGGATGTTTCTTCGACGCGGCCGAGCCTGGAGAGCCTCTCGAGCGACGAGCGCGCGGTCCGGCCGCAAGAGCGCGCGAGCTCCGGCGCCGCCACGGGAGCCTCCCGCGCGGCCAGAAACGTGAGCACTTCTCGCGCCGCCGCGGTCAACGCCTCCTCGGGACCGGCCGGCGCGGCGTCGGGAACCGGCAGCGGCGCCTGTCCGGTCGGGTCCGAGGCGAAGGCTCCCCACCCTCCGCTGGCAAGGGAAGCGTGCACGACCTCGACGACGGCGGCCGGCTCCTCGCCCGCCTCGCCGGCCAGCCACTCGTAGAAGCGCAGCGTGGCCGCGATCGAGCCGCACGGCGCCCAGACTTCGCGGCGCCATTCGTCGGGGAGCCGGGGCGCCGGCGGAGTGGACGGGAGGCGCCGCACCTCGATCTCCGGGGGCAGGAAACGCTCCGCCGTCTCGAAGGCGCGCCGCGACAGAGGGTCCCACGTCTCCGGCCCCGCGGCGATCCAGACCGCGCGGCCGCGTGAAGCCTCGCCTTGAGCGATCTCGCGCAGGCGGCGAGCCGCCTCCGCCGCGCCGCAGGCGGGCGGATCGAGGGCGAGCGCGCCTCCGGCCTGCAGGGAAGAGCTCGCGGGCAGAAAGAGGCGCGCCTGCCGCCCCTCGAGCAGCGCGCGCGCCGCCTCCCGGCGTGCGCGATCCGGAAGGCTGCGGCGC
>JBOGJK010000028.1:0-3271 GCA_050745345.1 Thermoanaerobaculia bacterium | reverse complement strand
CTGCTGGAGCCACGGCTCGACCGAGCCGCTCCCCTTCGACGCCTTCCAGCGGAGCGAGATCCTGTTGACCATCCTGCAGGCCTTCCTCGGGTGGATCTTCCTCGCGTCGATGGACCTCGCCGCCTACGAGGCCGCGGGACTCTTCCTGCTCTGGCTCGTGCAGCTTCTCGTCCCGTCCTCCCGGCACGTCATGCTGTTCGTCTACGGGGGCTGGATCGCGCTCGAGCTTCTCCTGGTCGCGACCGGGCGCAAGAAACTCCTTGCCTTCGCGGCCTTTGCGCGCACCTGGAGAACGCACCGGTGAGCCGGCGCCTCTCGAAGCGGACCGCGGCGCTGGTGCCCTCCTCGACGATCGCGGTCGCCAAGGCGGCCAGGGCTCTGGCGGCCTCGGGCGCCGACGTCGTGGACTTCGGCCTGGGCGAGCCCGACTTCCAGACCCCCGGTTTCGTGGCCGAGGCGGGCGCGGCGGCGATCGGCGCCGGCCGCACGAAGTACACGGATGTGGCAGGAGAGCCCGCGTTGCGCGAGGCGATCGCGGAGAAGTACCGGAAGGAGCAGGGCTCCGGTTTCGCCCGGGAGAACATCCTGGTGACCGCCGGGGCCAAACAGGCGGTCTTCAACGCCTGTCAGGCCCTCTTCGAGGAGGGGGACGAGGTCGCTCTCTTCGCTCCCTACTGGGTCTCCTTCCCCGAGATCGTGAGACTCTCGGGGGCGCAGCCCCTCTTCGTCCCGACCGGGCTCGACTCCGGGTGGCATGCCTCCGTCGACCTTCTGGCCAGAGCGGCCTCCCCCCGCACGCGCGGGGTGATCGTCAACTCGCCGAACAACCCGACCGGCGCGGTCACCCCGCGCGAGGAGATCTTGCGGTTGCTCGATTGGTGCGCGGCGCGGGGGGCGTGGCTCCTCTTCGACGAGACGTACGACCGCTTCCTGTACGAAGGGGCGCCGCACGTCTCGGCGGCGGCGTTCCCGGAGCACGCGGATCGGGTCGTCGTGACCGGCGCGGCCTCCAAGACGTACGCCATGACGGGGTGGCGCCTGGGATGGGCGGCGGGGCCGCGCGACGTGATCTCGGCCATGACGGCGTACCAGAGCCACTCGACTTCCAACGCCTCCTCGATCTCGCAGGCCGCCGTGCTGGCGGCCCTGACCGACCCGGTTCGCACGGAGCAGTCCGTCGCGGAGATGCTCGGCCACTACACCCGGCGCCGCGAAGCCATGCTGAGGGGGCTGGCGGGAGTCCCCGGCGTGCGAGTCGCACGGCCCGAGGGGTCCTTCTACGCGTTCCCCGACGTGTCGCGCCTCTTTCCCTCCAAGGGAGTCACCGGCTCGGCCGCCTTCTGCGAGCGGCTGCTCTCGGAAGCGCACGTGGCCGCCGTGCCGGGCGACGCCTTCGGGGAAGACGCCTGCGTGCGTTTCTCCTTCGCCACGGGGATCGAGCGCGTCGAGGAAGGCATGCAACGGCTCTCGGCCTGGGCCGCGCGGAGTTGACGGCATCCGTCCGGGAAAGCTCCCGATGACCTCCCGCCTCGCTCTGCTGACGGGTGCAACGGGATTCCTCGGCGGGCACGTGGCGCGCGCGCTCCTCGAGGAGGGGTGGCGCGTGCGCGCGCTCGCGCGGTCGGACCCGGCGGGTTCGCCTCTTCTGGCGGATCTCCCGCTGGAGATCATCCGTGGAGACCTCTCGCAGAGGACCGATCTCGCCGCGGCGGCGGCCGGGTGCGAGGCGATCGTGCACGTGGCCGGCCTGGTCAAGGCCAGAACGCTCGAGGACTATCGGGAGGTCAACCGCCGCGGGACCGAGCGTCTCGTCGAGGCGGCCGGCCGCACCGCGCCGGGAGCGATGTGGGTTCTCGTCTCGAGCCAGGCCGCAGCCGGCCCCGCTCGCAGCGGCCGGCCGGTCACGCCATCGGATCCTGCGCGCCCGGTCTCATGGTACGGCGCCTCGAAGCTCGAGGGGGAGCAAGCCGTGCAGCGGGGCTGGAAAGGGCCCTGGATCATCCTGCGGCCGGGCGTGATCTACGGTCCGGGCGACCAGGGCCTGCTGACTCTCTTCCGCATGGCCCGTGCCGGCTGGATCCCGTTGCCGGCGGCAAGCAGCCGCATCCAGATCGGCGCCGCGGAGCAGATCTCCCTGGCGATCGCCCGAGCCGCCGGGAGGAGGGATCTTTCGGGCCGTACGGCCTTTCTGTGCGATCCTCTCCCGGTCTCTGTCGGGCGACTGGGCGAGCTCGTCGCCTGCCTGCCTCCGAGAAGGGCCAGGCTCGTCCCGGTGCCGGCGCTTCTCGTTCAAGCTGCCGGCCTCGCCGAGACCCTGCGCGAAGCCGTGACCCGGCGGTCCCGCCCCTTCAACGCCGACAAGGCGAGAGAACTCCTTGCGGGAGAGTGGCTTTGCGAGTCGGGCCTGCGGCAGGAGTTGGGGCTCCCGGCGCCTGTCCCGCTCGAGTCGGGCCTGCGCGCAGCCTGGGACTGGTACCGGAAGCAGGGCTGGTTGATTTTGTAAAATTTGCTAAGATCCGCCAGATTCGGAAAGTCCTCAAAGGGTGGGAGAACCAATGAGCGAACTCGCTGCCGTGGCGGCCAGGAAGGGAGTCGTGCGGACCTCCCCCTTCTTCGAAAAGTGCGAACGGTACGATCACCCGGCGCGGGTCCGCCGGGCGGGGATCTACTCCTTCTTCCGGGTCGTGGAATCCGCGCAGGAACCCGAGGTCTCCATCGGCGGCCGGCGCCTGCTGATGCTGGGCTCGAACAACTACCTCGGCCTGACCAACGACCCCCGGGTCAAGGAGGCCGCGATCGAGGCGGTCCGCAAGTATGGCTCGGGCTGCGCCGGAAGCCGCTTCTTGAACGGCACGCTCGACCTCCATGTGAAGCTCGAGGAGCGGCTGGCCGAGTTCATGCGCAAGGAGGCGGCCATCATCTTCGCGACCGGCTTCCAGGTGAATCTGGGCGCGATTTCCTGTCTGGTCGGGAAAGGGGACACGGTCTATCTCGACAAGCAGGACCACGCCTGCATCATCGACGGGGCCCGCCTCTCCTTCGGCGAGATCTGCAAGTTCCGGCACAACGACGTCGCGGACCTGCGGCGCCAGATGAAGAACGACGTGGACGCGCGCGGGCGCTTCATCGTGGTGGACGGCGTTTTCTCGATGGAAGGGGATATCGCGCCCCTGCCCGAGATCGTCGCGCTGGCGCGCGAGTTCGAGGCGGGGCTGATGGTGGACGACGCGCACGGCATCGGCGTGCTGGGTCCGACCGGCCGCGGCACGGC
>JBOGJK010000027.1:0-2857 GCA_050745345.1 Thermoanaerobaculia bacterium | reverse complement strand
GCTATTACGGGCGGCTCTTCCTCAACGTCCGGGGTAGAGAGCCGCAGGGTGCACTCGATCCGCGGGACTACGAGAAGGTTCGCACGGAGCTCATCGAGAAGATCCAGGCCATCGAGGATCCTCAGGGGAAGAACCTCGGCTCGACAGCGTATCGGCCGGAAGCGCTGTATCGACAGGTGAACGGAGTCGCGCCCGACCTCATCGTGTACTTCGGGGACCTCAACTGGCGCTCGATCGGGAGCGTGGGATCCCGGAGCCTCTACACCTTCGACAACGATACCGGCCCTGACGGGGTGAACCACGACTGGCACGGCATCTTCGTGATGAACGCGCTGGGGTGCCAGAAGGGTGGTTTCCCGACAGGCCGACAGGACCCCCTCAGGCTGTACGACGTAGGACCGACCGTGCTGGCTTTCCTCGGCCTCGAGGCGGGCGCCGAGGCGGTCGGAAGGCCGATGATCCCTGATCATCGCCGCCCCATGGACCCGACGCCCGCGTCTCCTTGTGCTCCCGCTTCCATCCGGTTATCATCTCCCGGGGGAGGTCAATGTCGCCTATGCCCAGCCGTCGACTCGGTGGTCGGTGCGTCTCCCTCCTGATGCTTGCGCTGGCAGGGGGCGTCGGCCTCCTGCTTCTGGTCAGCTCCCACGCGGCGGAGGAGATGAACGTGATCCTGATCACGGTCGACACGCTCCGCGCGGATCATCTCGGGGTGTACGGGTACACGCGACAGACCAGCCCCAATGTCGATCGCTTCGCCAGCGTGAGCACCCTCTTCCGCTATGCGTTCTCGCATGCCGCGTCGACGAATCCGTCGTTCGGCAGTCTCATGACCTCCTATTACCCGCACGAGACCAAGGTGCTGAGTGTCAAACACCTGCTGCCGCCCGGGGCTCCGACGCTAGCCGCGATCCTCAAGGCGAACGGGTACCAGACGGCCGCCATCGTCAGCCACTTCAGCTTGCGCCGCGGGTCGGGCTTCGAGCAGGGCTTCGACGTGTACGATGATCAGATGGACGACCTGATCGAGGGGCCTACGACGGGAAGCACGGCCGTCGTGCGGAAGGAACGGGTTGCGCCGAAGACCACGCTTGCCGCCGTCAAATGGCTCGAAGGGCACCACAAGAAGAAGTTCTTCCTGTGGGTGCATTACGACGATCCTCATGGCCCGTATGTCCCGCCTCCGCCCTACAACACCATGTTCATCGATCGTCCCACCCTCGGGAAGAGAGCTCTTCCGGTGCGGGCCGCTGGTAAAGGCGGCATCCCCTCGTACCAGATCCTGGGGGATCACCGTGAGCCGGAATACTACATCGCCCAGTACGATGGGGAGATCCGGTTCTTCGACCAGGCCTTCGGGGACCTGATCAAGAAGATCCAGGAGCTCCGCCTTCTCGACAATTCGCTCGTGCTGTTCACGTCGGATCACGGCGAGAGCATGGGGGAGCACGATTACTACGTCTCCCATGGTGGGGGCAACCTCTACAACGATCAGATCCATGTGCCCCTCGTCGTCCGGTTCCCGCGCCAGGCGCCCGGGGCGAAGGAGATCCGGTACCCGGTGGCCCACGTGGATGTGCTGCCGACGATTCTGGAGACCGCATCCGTCCGTGTCCCGAGCGGCGTGAGGGGCCGGAGCCTTCTCTCGGACGCCAAGGATCGCGCGGTCCTGGTCGAGCAGTTCAGGCACGGGAAGTATGCCGTGATCACCAATGGCATGAAATTGATCCAGGCGACGACCGGGTCGGAGCTGTATGACCTCCAGAAGGATTTCGCGGAGCACGTGGACTTGATGAACGGGCAGCGGGCGGTGGGCGCCGTTCCCCAGGCCGCGGCCTTGAAGAACACCCTGGACGCCCTCCGGCAGCTCGACGCCTTGCGCCTCGGCCCGCCTACCATGTGGACCAAGGGGAGCGCGATCCACAAGGAGTTTCGAGCGTTGGGTTACGTCCAGTAGCGGCACACCTGGCGCTCGATCTTGCAGCTCGTGCCGCCGTACGGTCGGCACTCGACGAGCGCCTTCGCCGACGCCTCGCGTTGCGACATCCCCCAGGCCGAGCCATATGCGCCGTTCTTGCCGAGTGCCAGCGCGCCGCAGGCATTGCGGAATGTCACCACGACTTTGCAGTCGTCGGCTCCGTTTTCCTGGTTGCGGCAGTTGCGCACCGCGGCCGCGGCGGCGTCGCTGGACGAACCGACATCGTGCGAATATCCGTAGACTCCCTTGTTCGCCGAATAGGCGATCGCGCCGTGACGCTCTCGATCGACCGTGCAGCGGTTGAGACAAATGCCCTGCTGACTCAAGCAGAAGTCCGGACCGTTGCGGCCCGAACAGCTGTAATAGGCGGCCGAGCAATCGGCGGCAGTCGCCCCGGGTCGCCAAAGGCGCGGCGACCAGCAGGATTGCGGTCAGCACGGCGACGCGAACGGGTGTGCTCATGGCGCCACCTCTGTCATGCGCGCTTGTTTGTTGGCCTCCCGGTAGCACGAGCGTAGTACCAATCCATGTGACCGCGGTCTGACGACGTTTCGGAGCCAAGGGGCACCGCGACAAGGCCGCCGCGCGGTAAGATGGGCGGGTGCCCGGGTCCAAGGCCATGACCATGCGGGAGGCCGTCGCCCGCTTCATCCCCGACGGCGCTACCGTCTGTCTGAACACCGGGATCGAGGCGCTCATCCCCTTTGCCGCCGGGCACGAGATGATCCGCCAGAGGCGGCGAAGCCTCACCCTCATCGGGCCCATCTCCGACATGCTCTTCGATCAGCTGGTCGGCGCCGGATGCGTTCGGCGCGTCGTTGCCGCCTGGGTGGGCAACGTGAGCGCCGGCCTCGGCCACAACTACCGGCGGGCCGTGGA
>JBOGJK010000026.1:0-2374 GCA_050745345.1 Thermoanaerobaculia bacterium | reverse complement strand
TCACATCTCCGGCCGGGACCTCCATCGCTGCGCTTCACAGCTTGGAGCGCAATCGACTCCGGGCGATTCTCATGGACGCCGTGGAAGTTGCGACGGCGCGTTCGAAGGAGCTCGGTCAGACCGCGCCGGAAAGACCGTCCGGAAAGGAACGTTGAGAAAGCGGCCTCCGGTCCTGCCGGACTCGGACACAGAGACGGACAAGGGCCGGATTTCCCTGGAAATCGCGAATTTCTCGGGCCTCCCCGTCCCCGATGGCCCACAAACGTGTGGCTCAACTATCTTCTTCCGGTTGCGCCTTCCAGGCGGAATCCTTGGTTAAGATGACCTCAGTTGGGAGCGGCTTTCCCATGAGCGATGCACGATAGACCCGCTGCGTAGGAACGGGGAGATCAGGGTCGGGAGGGCCGAGGCGCCAGACCAGACGGTCCGGGAGGCGCGCAGCGGCCGCGCAGGACAGCAGACGACCAAGATGCCGAAGGTCAAGCTCTGAGGGGAGCGCGGGCCGGGGAACTATATCAAGACTGATATAGCCTGGCGACGCGGCGGCATGAGGTCATTCGGAACGGACCGGCTGGAGTCCGGGCCCGGGGCGACCTTCCGGCTCGAGTGCCGCATGGCAAAGGGGTGGATCGCCCGGAAGCCAGGGACCCTCACGCGGCCGGAGTTTCCCGGCACCGCCGTCCGGTGGGAGGAGCGCATTTTCGAAGTGATCGAGGCGTTGCCGCTGCCCGAGGGCGGGGTCGCCTACCGGCTCGCCCTTTGGGAAGACCGGCACACGATCCGCGTCGTCGAAAGCTACGACGCCGAGGCCGAGGAGGCTCGCCTGGCCGAGCAGCGCCGCCGCCGCCGGGCCGTCGCGGCCCGGCGCTGGAGCCTCGCGCTCGCTCCCCTGCTCGGCCATCTGCCGGGCCCGGTCCAGCGGCGCATGGAAGGCGAGTTCGGCGCACCCGCCCGCGCGATGACCATCGTCTCCGCCCTGCCGCTGCTCGTTCTCGGGACGCTCGGCCTGCTCGCCGCTGTCGTCGCCGCGTTCGGGGGCGGGGGCGCCTTCCGAGGATGGCCCATCCTGCCGGTGCCGCTGGCCCTCTTCCTCTTCGTCGAGTCGGCTGCCCGCCTCGGCGTCGCGTTCCTGCTGGGAGATCCGATGGGCTCACTGGCCGGCACGGCCCTCTACGGCCTCTGGCGCGGGCTGCGCGAGACAGCCGGCCGGGCGCGGCGGCGATATGCTCCGGATCGGGCGTCGAAGGGAAAGGAGAACGCATGACAGCATCGAGACGAACCCTGCCGCTTGCCGCGGCGCTGCTCGCAGCGGCCTTCGCCGCGCGGCCGCAGGAGGCGCCCTCGCCCCCTTCCGCCGAGCTGCGTAAGATCACGATCACCGCGAAGAAATTCGAGTTCACCCCTTCGAGAATCGAGCTGAAGGCCGGCGAGCCCGTCGAGATCACGCTCCAGAGCGAGGACGCGAAGCACGGGTTCGTCTGCAAGGAGCTCGGCGTCGCGAAAGTCGTCTTCCAGAAGGACAAGCCTGCGACGGTGAAGCTGACCGCCGAGAAGCCCGGGACCTACGAGTTCAAGTGCGCCAGGTACTGCGGTTCCGGGCACGGGAAGATGAAGGGAGAGATCGTCGTCACGGCGCCCGAGCCGCCCGGAAATTGACCCGAGCCCCGCGCTCCTCTAAGATGCCGCCCGCGATGTCTGGCTCCGGGCTTCGATACCGCCGCCTCCGCCGCGTCTCCCGTGAGAAAGCGGGGAGGCAGGGCCTCGCCTCGACGATCTAAGCCCGAACCTCCAGGGGTTCCGCCCAAACCGCCCGCCCTCTCGGGAGAGAGGGCGGGCTTTTTCCTTTTGGGGAAAGGAGTCTTCCATGTCCATTGCCGCCGCGCTCCATGCCGAGGTCCTCCGCCACGGGGCGGTGAACAACCGATATCTCGACCGCTTCCGGCGGGGAGAGATCGGCGACCGCGACTTCGAACGCTTCGCCGTGCAGTTCTTCGCCTTCGTGAAGAGCTTCCCGAGGATCCTCGCCACGCTGCTCGCCAACACGACGGAGGACAGGGCGGCCGACGAGCTGGCGATGATCCTCGTCTCGGAGCTGGGCGACGGCGACCCGAAGCGGCGCCACGAGTACCTCTACCACCGCTTCCTGCGCTCCGTCGGGCTCGATCCGGCGGAGGCCGCCCGACGAAGCTGGCTTCCCACGACGAGGGCTTACATCGAGGGCCTGGCCGAGCTCTACGGAAGCCGCGAGTACCCGAAGGCGCTCGGCGCCTCCTTCGGCCTCGAGCACATGGCGATCCCCATGTGGGACCAGCTGATCCCGGGACTCGAGCGGCTCAAGCAGAGCCGCCAGAGCCTCGCGGCCATGGACCTTCTC
>JBOGJK010000025.1:0-8126 GCA_050745345.1 Thermoanaerobaculia bacterium | reverse complement strand
AGTCCGCGAAATACGAGTCGAAGTCGATTTCCTCGAAGGAGTCCTTCTCCTGGGGCGCCGCGGTTTCCGCCGGGCCGGGCGTCGGAGCGGGCGCCTCCGCCGCGGCCTCCCGCGCTTCCTCGGGGCTCGGAGCCTCTTCCTGCTCTTCCTCCAGGAGTGGATTCTCGACCATCTCCTGCGTGAGGACCTCTTCGAGCTCCAGCTTGGACATCTGCAGCAGTTTGATGGCCTGCTGCAGCGACGGCGTCATGACGAGCCGCTGCGAGAGCCGGAGGCTTAACTTCTGTTCGAGGGCCATTTCGAAGGAACCGCTGCCTATTTCAGCTGGAATGCCTCACCGAGATAGATCCTCCGGACGACGGCGTCGCTCGACAGAGCCAGGGGAGAGCCCGCCCGCAAGATCTGACCATCGTGGATTATATAGGCGCGGTCGACGATCGACAAAGTCTCGCGGACATTGTGGTCCGTGACGAGCACGCCGATGCCGCGGGAGGAGAGGCGCCGGGCGATGGCCTGGATGTCAAGCACGGCGATTGGATCGATCCCCGCGAAGGGCTCGTCGAGCAGAAGAAAGGAGGGGCGCACCACGAGGCTCCGGGCGATCTCGACGCGCCGCCGCTCCCCCCCCGAGAGCGTGTAGGCGCGGTGCGCGCGGACCGCCTCGAGGCCGAACTCCGTCAGGAGCTCGTCGGCGCGCTGGCGGCGCTCGACCGGCGAGAGGTCGAGAGTCTCCAGGATCGCGAAGAGGTTCTGCTCGACCGTCATCTTCCGGAAGACCGACGGCTCCTGGGGAAGGTACGAGACGCCGGCGCGCGCCCGGCGGTACATGGGAAGCTCGGTGACCTCCCGCTCCCCGAGCCGGACGGTACCGTGGTCCGGTCGCACGAGCCCGACGACCATCGAGAAGGTGGTCGTCTTGCCGGCGCCGTTGGGGCCCAGCAGCCCGACGATCTCTCCGCCCGCGACCTCGAGCGAGACGCCGTTGACGACGGCTCTCCCGCCGTAGGACTTGACCAGGCCCTCCGCCGCGAGAAAGGGCGGCGACAACGGGGGCTCCGTGACGGTCGTCAATCGCGGCGTGTCGGGTGGATGGTTTCGGTCCTGCCCCCCTCGGGGGCCGTGACCTCGACCCTACGCCCGCGCTCCGTGATCGTCAAGGTCGCGCCGGCAACCCGGTTGCCTTGGCGATCCGTAACCTGCGCGGGGCGACCCTCGAGGACCGTGCGGCCTTCCGCGGGAAAGTCCAGGGCGTGTTCCCCCTGCCCGGCGCGCCCGGACGCCGAGTCCGAGAGAAAGACGGAGCCGGAAAGCTCCAGCTTCTGGACCTTCCGGTCCCGGCCGAGCAGGACCGTTCCGGAGTCCCCCTTCGCCCGCCAGGCGCCGCGGACCGCGGTCAAGCCGCCTTCCAGGGCGACGCTTCCGGAGGCCGTGTCGGAGGCTTGCCCGGGGATCTCCCGATAGAGCAGCCTTGCCGCCGTCAGAACCGTGGGGCTCCCCTCCTCCGGGTGGGAGGAGGCGGGGTCGGGCGCCAGAATGGCCCGCACCTGCCCGACGGCGACGACCGACCGTTCGAGGTCGTTTAACGTGATGTCGCGCCCGAAGAGGGAGGAGGCCTCCTGCCAGAGCGCCGCGCCGCCCGAGAGGGTCGCGGTCTTCGCCTTCCGGTCGAAGATCATCCGGTCCGCCTTGCCGAAGGTCGGCCGGGAGGGATCGCCCACGAGCGTGGCGTTGGCCCGGTTCTGCCGCGCCGGCGCCAGCACGACGCGCGCGCCTCCCCCTTCCGCCCGCACGGTCTTCTTCTCCTCGTCGATCTCGATGCGCGGCGCGGAGATCCGCGAGCCCCCCTCCTCGAGTGTCGCCGAGGCGCGCGCGTCCCCCGTGAGGATCCAGACGCCGCGCCCTGGAACTTCGACGGCGCTCTGCGCGCGCGCCGAACGCCCCTCTCCCTCCAGACGCGCCCTCCCGGAGAGGGAGAATCCCTCGACACGGCCGTCCGCTCCGAAAGAGAGGTCGCCGCTCTCGCCGTAGGCTCGATCCCGGCCAGAGGTCACGGCCACTTCCCCTCGGGCGCGCGCCGCGACGGCGCGCCCGCCGGAGAACTCGAGCTCGATCGTTCGGGCGGTGACCCTGCGCCCCGCCTCCTCGGCGCAAGCCGGAGACCCGGAGAGCGTCAGGCTGCGCAGCTGCCCCGACGGCTCGAGCCAGAAGGCGGCCTCCTCGGCCGAGTAGGGTCGCGCCGCACCGCCCTTTCCGGGCACGCGCTGCCCCGCGACCGTGCCCCTGACCGCGCCCGTGGCCCGCGCCCAGGCGAGGCGTCCCCCCGGCTCCTCGAGCTTCAGGACCAGCCGCTCGCTTTCGATCGAGTCCCCCTCGCCCGAGGCTGCCCGGACTCCGCCGGAGAGCTCGATGACGCCTTCCTCCCTCCGGTAGAGGCCAGAGCCCGCCCTGAGCGAGGAGAGGGGCGCCTTTCCCGATTGTGTGCCTCTGCCCTCGACGGGGCCCGCCAGAGCCAGCGAACGGCTCTCGACGTCGTAGCGCCCCGAGCGGGCCGTCAGGTCGAAACCGCCGCGGGAGAGGCGCAGCGTTCCCGGCGCCTCGAGGGCGCGCTCGGCCGACCGGAAGAAGAGCCTCCCGGTCTCCGCGAGCCCGCCGCGGTCATCCTCCCAGCGCACGTTGCCTTCGAGTGTCGCGCCGCGCGTGCGCGCGTCGTACTCGGCGCGTTCGGCCCGCACGATCACCGGCTCCCCGCTCTCGGTGTACAGGTTGAGCGCCACGTTTTCTCCGACGTAGAGCTCGGGCGCCACACCCGCCACCGCGGCGGCCCCGAAGCCGGCCGTTCTCTCCGCCGTGATGCGGAAGAGGGGCCTGCCCTTGAGCGACTCGGTGAAGTCGAACCCCGAGGAGAGTGTCGTCGCGGGGCCGGCGTCGCGCGGCGCGGGGATCTGCGGCGCGGGGCCCGCGCGGGCCGCCCGCCGGCTGACCGGCCGGAAGGAGAAGACCACGACGGCGATAAACGCCGCGCCGAAGAGGAGCAGGGCGATCTCGACGCGGCGGCGGTTCACAGGCCCGCTTCTCCCGCCGAAAGCGCCGGCGCCTCGATGCCGGCGGATGCGAGGCGGGCGGCCACGATCTCCGCCTCGAAGCCTCCCGCCCGGCGCCGCCGGAGGCGGTAGTGGATCGCGAGCTCCCTTCCTCCGCGGCAGAGGGGCTCGAGGGAATCGCGCGACCAGCAGACGCAGGCAAGATCCCCTCCCCGGCGAGCCAGGGAGCCGGAGAAGCCGCGCTGCCCGAGCGCCGACAGGGGGCCTGAAAAAACCGCAGCCCCGCACTGAAAGACGGGGCGGGGATTGCCCATGCCGTGCGGCTCGAGCGCGCGAAGGCTCTCCACCAGCTCCTCGGTGGCCTCCTCGAGCGGCAGCTCGAGCTCCGCCTCTTCGACGGGCTCGAGCTTTTCGGCCGGGATGCGGGCGGTAAAGTGCGAGAGGGCTGCCTGCCGGAAAGCCTCGAAGCGGGAAGCCGGCAGGGCTCCGCCCACAGCCTGCTCGTGACCCCCGAGCTCGAGGAAGAACGGCGCCAGCTCTTTCAGCGTGTCGTGCAGGTCGACCCCCGGGATGCTGCGCCCGGACCCGACGGCCCGGTCCCCGTCCAGACCGAAGAGCAGAACGGGACGGTGGTATTCCCTTGCCAGGCGCGAGGCCGCGATCCCGAGCACGCCGCGGTGCCAGCCGGCGTCGGCCTCGACGATCACCGCGGCCCCGGGGCCGCCCGCCTGCTCCACGCGCTCCCGCGCCTGCCGGACCACGCCCCGCTCGAGCGCCTGGCGCTCCCCGTTTCGCAGCGAGAGCTCCCGGGCCACCCGCCGCGCCCGCGCCGGATCCCGCTCCTCGAAGAGAGACAGAGCGAGCCGGGCGGTGTCGAGACGGCCGGCGGCGTTCAGACGCGGCGCGACGCGGAAGGCGACCTCCTCGGCGTCGGGAGAGCGGCCCGCGGGGATCCCGGCCTCCGAGAGCAGCGCCACCAGACCCGGGGCGCGCGCCGCCGCGAGCTGATCGAGGCCCGCCGCGGCGATGAGGCGGTTCTCTCCGGTCAGCGGCACGAGGTCGGCGATCGTACCGAGGCACGCCAATCGAAGCAGCGACTCCGCCGAGAGGCGGAAGCCCGCGCGCCGCGCGATGGCCAGGGCGAGCTTGAAGGCGATGCCGCAGGCGGCCAGATCCTTGTAGGGATAAGGACAGCCCGCCTGCCGCGGGTTGACGACGACGGCGCCCGCCGGCAGTTGCTCTCCCACGAGGTGGTGGTCCGTGACGATCACGTCGACACCCGCCGCGCGGGCGCAGGCGACCCCCTCGAGGGCGGTGATCCCGCAGTCCACGGTCACGATGACCGCGGGCCGCTGCTCGGCTAGGACACGCCGCACGGTCTCGGGTTTCAGGCCATAGCCGTCTTTCAGGCGGTGCGGGAGAAACGCCACGGCGTCCGCGCCGGCCCGCAGCAGGGCGGCCCGCAGTTGCGCCACTGCCGTCACGCCGTCCACGTCGTAGTCGCCGAAGACGACGACGCGGCGCCCGCGCGCCGCGGCCGAGACGAGCCGATCCGCCGCCTCCTCGACACCCGTCAGAAGCAGCGGATCGTGGAGTCGCGAGGGGTCCGGGCGCCGGAACTGCTCGGCCTCCTCGGCCGTGCGGACCCCCCGCCGGGAAAGCAGCGTCGCCACGACTCGCGGAAGGCCCGCCGCGCGCGAGAGCGCCGCCGCACCTTCCGGTTCCGGGGCGACGCGAAAGATCCTCATCGGGGGGAGCCTAACGGCCCGCCGGGACAAAAGACGGCCGATCCCCAGTCACCCGGTCTACGTCGCGGGGGCGCTCTCGAATCGGCCGAGAGCCCGGAACTTTCGGTAGCGCCGCTCCCGGCGCTCCTCGGGTGTCAGATCGAGCACCTGCCGCAGGTGGCGCTCGACCGCCTCGCCCACGGCCGCGGCGGCGCCGGCCGGATCGGCGTGGGCGCCGCCCGGCGGCTCGGGCACGACTTCGTCGATGACGCCCAGCTCCGCCAGGTCCGCGGCCGTCAGCTTCAGCGCCTCGGCCGCTTCCTTCTTTCGCGCGGCGTCTTTCCAGAGGATCGCGGCGCATCCCTCCGGGGAGATGACCGAGTAGATCGAGTGCTCGAGCATCAGGACGCGGTCGCCGATGGCGAGGGCGAGCGCGCCGCCGGAACCTCCCTCCCCCGTCACCGTGACGATGATCGGGACGTAGAATCCCGCCATCTCGCGCAGGTTCGTGGCGATCGCCTCGGCCTGGCCCCGCTCCTCGGCATCGATGCCGGGGTAGGCGCCGGCGGTGTCCACGAAGGAGAGGATCGGCCGGCGAAACTTCTCCGCGAGCTGCATCACCCGCAGCGCTTTGCGGAACCCCTCGGGGCGGGGCATGCCGAAGTTGCGCCGGACCTTCTCCTTGGTATCGCGCCCCTTCTGGTGGCCCACGACGGCTACGGGCATGCCTCGGAACGCCGCGAAGCCCGCCACGATCGCCGGGTCTTCGGCAAACTTCCGATCGCCGTGCAGCTCGGTAAAGTCGGTGGTCAGAGCCTGGATGTAATCGAGCGTGTAGGGGCGGGCGGGGTGCCGCGCGACGAGCGTCTTCTGCCAGGGAGTCAGACTGCCGTAGATCTCGCGGGCGACGCGATCCGTCTTCTCGCGCAGCTTCTCGATCTCGCGCCGGTGGGAGGCGTCGTCGGGAAGGGCCGACAGCTCTTCGATCCGCCGCCGGAGCTTCAGGATCGGCTCCTCGAAGTTGCCGTCGTCGTTCACACGCTCATTGTACCGGCCTGGCGCCGGACCTCCTTACATCAGATCCTGCGGGTCCACGTCCACGTCGATGCGCACGCCGGCCGGAGCGCGCTCGGGGATCGCGCCCTCGAGCGCCGCCAGCACCTTCTTCCGGTCGGCCGCCCGCAGCAGGATCTGAAAGCGCCAGCGTCCCTTGAGTCGCTCGAGCGGGGCGGGAGCCGGACCCGACAGGCGCAGCGTCGCGGCGCCCTCCCGCAGAGCCTCGCCGACGCGGGCGGCCGCGCTCTCGGCGCGCGCGCGGTCGCCAGAGGAGACGAGCACGCAGGCGAGCTCGCAGAAGGGGGGATAGAAGAAGGCCCGCCGGAACTCCAGCTCCTGGCGCGCGAAGCCGTGAAGGTCGTGCGCCGCGGCCAACCGGATCGCGGGGTGCTGCGGGTGGAAGGTCTGCACGTGGACCGTGCCCGGCGACTCCCCCCGCCCGGAGCGCCCGGCCACCTGGGAGACGAGCTGGTAGGTCTTCTCCGCCGAGCGGAAGTCGGGGAAGTTGAGCAGCGTGTCGGCGGAGAGCACGCCGACGGCCGTGACCCGGGGGAAGTCATGCCCCTTGGCGACCATCTGCGTCCCGATCAGGCAGGCGACCTTCCCGGAGGCCATCTCCTGAAGCACCGCGGCGGCGCCGCGCCGCCGGGCCGTGTCGCGGTCGAGGATCGCGTGCGGGACCTCGGGAAAGAGCGCCGCGAAGCGGTCCGCGACGCGCTCCGTGCCGGCCCCGATCTCCTCGAGCAACGCCCCGCCGCACTCCGGGCAGCGCGGCGGGCGAGGCCCGCGCCCTCCGCAGTAGTGGCAGACGAGCGACCGGCCCCGGTCGTGCACCGTCCGGCAAACGCTGCACTGCGAGCAGCGGAAGTCGAATCCGCAGTCGCGGCAGAGCAGAAACGGCGCGAACCCGCGCCGCGGCTGCAGCAGGATCGCCTGCTCGCCGGCTTCGAAGACGCGCCGCAGCCGCTCCAGAAGCGGCACGGAAAAGAGCGGCACGCCCTTTTCCTCCGGCCGGGCGCTTTCGCGCCGCAGGTCCACGATGTGAACGGAGGGGAGGGCCCGGCCCTCGACGCGCGCGGTCAGCTCGAGCAGCTCCAGCCGCCCCTCCCGTGCCGCGTGGTACGCCTCGAGCGACGGCGTCGCGGACCCCATCAGCAGGACCGCTCCGCTCGCCCGCGCGCGGATCGCGACGACTTCGCGGGCGTCGTACCGCGGCGCCTCCCGCTGCTTGTAGGAGGCGTCGTGCTCCTCGTCCACGATGAAGAGACCCGGGTCCGGCAGCGGCGCGAAGGCCGCGGAACGCGGCCCGATCACGACACGGGCCTGACCGCCGCGGACGCGCTCCCACGCCTCCCCGCGCTCGCGCTCGGAGAGGGCCGAGTGCAGCACGGCCGCGCGGTCCCCAAACTGCCGCACCAGTTCGCGGGCGAAGAAGGGGGTCAGGGCGATCTCCGGGACGAGCCAGACGGCTCCCCGTCCGCTCTGGAGCGCCGCGGCGATCGCTCTCAGGTAGATCTCCGTCTTGCCGCTGCCGGTCACTCCCTGGAGCAACGCCGCCAGGAAGCGCCGCTCGCGGATGGCGTCGGCCACCCGGCGCGACGCGGCCGCCTGCTCGGGGGTCAGCACGATCGGGCCGGCGGGACGCGCCGGGAGGGCGAGAAGGTCTCCGGCCGCGTCGCGCCGCTCCTGCTCGAAGGAGAGGAGAAGGCCCTTGCGGGCCAGCGACCGCAGGACTGCCGGGCTCGCCCCCGTCTGGTGGCGTAGCTCCCCCGAGGTCGCCGGGCGTCCCAGCGCCAGCAGGAACTCGAGCGCCTCGGCGCCGCGGCGGCTGCGCCCGAGCAGCCGGGCACGCAGGGAGGGGTCGAGCCTCGCCGCCGCCCAGGCGAGCTCGACGCGCCGGCGCCTCTCGCGCCGCTCGGTCACGGGCCGGATCCACCCTCGCTCCTCCAGGGAGCGCAGCAGCTCCTGCCGGCCGGGCAGGGGCAGCTCGGTCACGCGCACCGAAGCCCCTCCCGACAGCCGCGCGAGGATCTGCGCCTCGGAGCCCGAGGCGCGGCAGAGCGCTCCGCGCTCCGTGATCCGATAGCGCACGGCGCCCGCGGCCCGGAGGCGGGCGGGCAGCGCGCTCTTGAGGACTTCGCCCGTCGAGGCGAAGAAGCGCTCGGCGACCCGCACCGCCGTCGAGAGCAGCTCGGGCGGGCAGGCGGGCTCGAGGTCCAGCACCTCGAGCAGCTCGCGCAGGCCGGCCGCGTCTGCGTCCCCGCCCGGACCGGTGACGACACCGGTCAGGGCGCGCTCGCCG
>JBOGJK010000024.1:0-2692 GCA_050745345.1 Thermoanaerobaculia bacterium | reverse complement strand
GTCCGGGATAACCCGGACGGGACACGCACCTTTCACTGGATCCAGGAGAAGCCGATCCCCAACTACCTGATGACCGTGGACGTCGGCGACTTCACGCGCGTCCCGCTGCCGGACGCGAAGGTCGGAGCCCTTACGGTCCCTCTGGCGGCCTGGACGCCGCCCGGAACGGAAGACGCCGCGAAGTTCTCCTTCGGCAACACGGGAGAGATGGTCGAGTTCTTCTCCCGGAAGATGGGTTACCCGTATCCCTGGGACAAGTACGACTCGCTCGCGCTGCGCGAGTTCGCCGTCGGTGCGATGGAGACGACGACGGCAACCGGCTTTGGCGAATCGCACCTGCATCGGGAGGGCGACCCGCCCGACTCCTCCCCGGACTTCGAGAACCCCTTCCCCCTCTGGACCTACGAGGACACGATCTCCCACGAGCTCGCGCATCACTGGTTCGGAGATCTCGTGACCTGCCGCTCGCTCGGCTCGATCTGGCTGAACGAGTCTTTCGCCAGCTACTGGCACACGGTCTGGCACGGACAGGCGCACGGCGAGGACGACCTGACCTACCAGCGCTGGAGGTATCTGAACGACTACGTCTCCTACACGCGCCGGACCGGAGAGGTCCGGCCGATGGAGTACGACCGGTGGAAAGAGCCGGGGCAGAACTACCAGCAGGAGCTGACCTACATCAAGGGCGCGCTCGTCCTGCACATGCTGCGGCGTTTCGTCGGAGACGACGCCTTCTCCGGAGCGCTCGCCTGGTACCTGAAGAAGCACGAGTACTCCAACGTCGATTCCAACGACCTGCGCGAGGCGGTCGAGCGGGCCGCGGGGCGCAACGTCTCCTGGTTCTTCCAGGACTGGGTGCAGAAGGGGGGCGGGCATCCACGCTTCGAGGTCTCGTACCGGTGGGTTCCGGAGCGCCGGCAGGTGGACCTGACGGTCAAGCAGATCCAGGCGAACCTGCCGTTCGAGAACGATTTCCGGCTGCCCGTCGAGGTCGAGATCGTGGACGACGCCGGGACGAAGACGCACCGCGTGGAGCTCGCGGGCTGGGAGACGAAGGTGGCGCTTCCCGCGGGGAGCCGCCCGCGCCGCGTCACATTCGACAAGGGAGGCTGGCTCGTCTGCGAGATCAAGTACGAGCGGCTCATCGAGGAGGTCCTCGAGGAGCTGGCGAAGGGAGACCTCGCGGCGCGGCTGCGGGCGGCGCGCCAGCTCGCCGACGACTTCGGCCGGGAGCCACGCGCCGTCGCGGCCCTGGAGCGCGTTCTCCAGAATCCCGCCGCGCACTGGGGATTGCGCCAGGAGGCGGCCGTGAACCTCGGCCGCGCCGGAGGAGATGCGGCGTCGCAGGCCCTGGCGAAGGGGCTCTCCGACCGCGACCGGCGGGTTCGGCGTGCGGCGGCCGTGGCGCTCGGCGAGTGCGGCGCCGCATCCTCGGCGGCCGCGCTGCGAAAGGCGGTCGAAAGCGACGCCGCCGAGGACGTCGCGGCGGCGGCGGCCATCTCTCTCGGCCGCCTCGGGTCGCCAGGGACGAAGGAGTTCCTGACGCGTCAGCTCTCGCGCGAGTCGCGCTGGTGGGACTCGATCCGGTTGGGCGCCCTGACCGGCCTCGCGCGGCTCCGGGACGCCTCGCTTGCCGGGACCTTCGAGGCCTTCGTCGATCCGAAGCACCGGCAGGCGGTCCGCATGGCGGCCCTGGACGGCTGGCGAGGCGCGGCGCCCGACGATCCGCGACTGGCGGAGCGCCTGAGGGAGTTCACCTCCGACCGAAACCGCCAGGTGCGCGAGGAAGCGATTCACCGGTTGACCGACCTCCACCACGAGGAGGATCTGCCCCTCTTCCGCAAGCTGTCGAAAGACCCCGACCCCACCTTCGCCGAGCTCGGCCGCGTGGCGATCGAGGAGATCGAGGCGTTCACCGAGAAGGCCGCGGCGCCGGCCAGGCCCTGACCCGGACCGGCGTCGTCACGCGCAATCCGATGGCGAAGTTTCTGGCCAATGCGCTCGGCCTCCACTTCCCGCAGTGACGGGCGCCCGAAATTAGTCGAAGGATCTCCCGCCGTTCGGCGTCCAACAAAGAGACAGGGCCGATGAGACTCGGCTCGGGGCGGTCCAATTCTTCGCCTTGCGCGAACAGAAGGTTACATGACGAGACACATTCGCCTATTGCACGTTTTTCTGCTGGGAGTGGCCGCTCTCGGCCTAAGGGCCACGGCTCGGGCCGATGAGTTCTCCACTGCGAGGATCTACATCGAGTACAACTCCACGCCGAGCGACCTCGGCTTTCATGTCACTCTCGATGGAACACCCTGGAACAAGCTCAAGATCGTCAACCCGAATGGGGCGACGATCTTCGAGGTCGAGGGTAAAGTGGCCTACCAGGAACTCGGCATGACCGAGCTGTTTTTCGAGGGCGCTGAGCCGCCGCTGTCCGTAGTCCCGCTCCAGGATCTCCTGGACCTTTTCCCCGAGGGGCCGTACACGTTCATGGGCACGACGGTCGATGGAGTGCCTCGAATGAGTACTGCGACGCTCTCTCACGCCGTCCCTGCCGGCCCCCCCGTGTCCGCGAGGGTGAACGATGACAATGTCACGATCCGTTGGCGCCACGTGACCAGTCCCCCGGAAGGCTTCCCGAGCAGGCCAATTGAGATCGTCGGATACCAGGTCCTCGTCGACACGTTCCAGGTCATCC
>JBOGJK010000023.1:0-4466 GCA_050745345.1 Thermoanaerobaculia bacterium | reverse complement strand
GTGATCCCACGCGCCTTCTCTTCCGGCGCATTGTCGATCTGGTCGTACGCCTTTGCCGTCGCCAACCCCTTCTTCGACAAAATCAACGTAATCGCCGCCGTCAACGTCGTCTTCCCATGATCCACGTGCCCAATCGTCCCAATGTTGACGTGCGGCTTGCTGCGATCAAACTTCTCTTTGGCCATCTTTCCCTCGTCGAACGCGAAACGCCTGGCGCTCGCCCTAACCCCTCACCCCTCGCCCCTCACCCCTCACCCCTCACTTGCTCCCCACCTTCGCGATGATTTCCTCGCTGACGCTCTTCGGCACCTCGTCGTAGGCGGCAAACTGCATCGTGTAGTTGCCGCGGCCCTGCGTCATCGAGCGCAGATTGGTCGAGTAACCGAACATCTCCGACAGCGGCACCCGCGCCTGGATGACCTGGACGCCGGCCCGGGGCTCCATGTGCTTGATGTGCCCGCGGCGGGAGTTCAAATCGCCGATGACGTCGCCCATGTACTCCTCGGGCACGACGACCTCGACGTCCATGATCGGCTCCTTGATGATTGGCTTCGCCTTCTTCGCGGCCTCCTGGTAGGCCATAGAGCCCGCGATCTTGAAGGCCATCTCGGAGGAATCGACGTCATGGTAGGAGCCGTCGTAGAGCTCGACGTGGACGCCGGTCGTGGGGTAGCCCGCGAGGATCCCCGTCTCCATCGCCTCCTTGATCCCCTGCTCGATCGGTTTGATGAACTCCTTGGGGATGGAGCCGCCGCGGATCTCGTTGTCGAAGATGAAGTCGTGCCCCTCTTCGGCCGGCTGGATGCGGATCTTGCAGTCGCCGTACTGGCCGCGTCCGCCCGACTGACGCACGAAGCGCCCGTGCCCTTCGGCCGGACGGGTAATCGCTTCACGGTAAGCCACCTGCGGCTTACCGATGTTCGCTTCGACGTTGAACTCGCGGACCATGCGGTCCGTGATGATCTCCAGGTGCAGCTCTCCCATTCCGCGGATGATCGTCTGCCCCGTCTCCTTGTCGGTGTGCACCTTGAAGGTCGGGTCTTCCTGCATCAGCTTGGAGAGCGCCATGCCCATCTTCTCCTGGTCGGCCTTGGTCTTCGGCTCGATGGCGACCGCGATGACCGGCTCCGGAAAGTTCATCGCCTCGAGGATGACAGGCTGGTTCTTGTCGCAGATTGTGTCGCCCGTCGAGACGTTCCGCAGGCCCACGGCCGCGGCGATGTCGCCCGCCCAGACCTCCTTGATCTCCTCGCGCTTGTTGGCGTGCATCTTGAGCAACCGCCCCACCCGCTCGTTGGTGTCTTTCGTCGAGTTATGGACGGAGGAGCCGGCGGAGAGGCCGCCCGAGTAGACGCGGAAGAAGGCGAGCTGCCCAACGAAGGGGTCCGTCATGATCTTGAAGACGAGGGCCGAGAACGGCGCATCGTCCTTCGCCTCGCGGATCAGCTCCGCCCCGACCTCGTCGTGGCCCTTGATGGGCGGGACGTCGAGCGGCGACGGGAGGTAGGCGACGACGGCGGCCAGTAGCTGCTGGATCCCCTTGTTCTTGAAGGCCGCGCCGCAGACGACCGGCTGAACGTGCCCGGCGATCGTGGCGCGCCGCAGCGCGTCCTGGATCTCCTGGGGTTCAACCTGGCCTCCGTGGAGGTACTTCTCCAGAAGCGCGTCATCGGTCTCGGCAACCGCCTCGATCAGTTTCTCGCGGTACTTCTCGGCCTCGGCCCGCAGGTCCTCGGGGATCTCCACGACCTCGTATTTCGAGCCGAGCGCATCATCCTGGAAGTCGATCGCCTTCATGGCCACCAGGTCGATCACGCCCCGGTGGGCCGCCTCGGCGCCCCACGGGATCTGGACCGGCGCGGGCTTTGCGGCGAGTTTCGTCTTCATCATCTCGATACAGCGCGGAAAGTTCGCTCCGACGCGGTCCATCTTGTTGACGAAGGCGATGCGGGGCACGCCGTAGCGGTTGGCCTGCCTCCAGACCGTCTCCGACTGGGGCTCGACTCCGGCCACCCCGTCGAACACGGCCACGGCACCGTCGAGAACCCGCAGCGACCGTTCCACCTCCGCCGTGAAGTCCACGTGGCCCGGCGTGTCGATGATGTTGATCCGGATGAGGGGGCCGGGGGTTCGGGGGACCGCAAGGTCCCCTGCTTGCTTCGCGGGAGCCGAAGGGTCCCCCGCCGAGCTCGCCTTCCAGAAGCAGGTCGTCGCGGCGGAGGTGATCGTGATGCCGCGCTCCTGCTCCTGCACCATCCAGTCCATCGTGGCCGTGCCCTCGTGCACCTCGCCCAGCTTGTAGTTGACCCCCGTGTAATAGAGGATCCGCTCGGTCGTGGTGGTCTTGCCGGCGTCGATGTGCGCCATGATCCCGATGTTGCGGGTGTCTTTGAGGGGGTGCGTGCGGGGCATGGTGAAGGTCGTCGGCGGTGTAGGGGCTACCAGCGGTAGTGCGCGAAGGCCTTGTTGGCCTCCGCCATCTTGTGGGTGTCGTCCTTCTTCTTTACGGCGCCGCCGCGCAGGTTGGCCGCGTCGAGCAGCTCGGCCGCGAGCTTCTCGCGCATCGTCTTCTCGCCCCGCTCGGCGGCGTACT
The DNA here is from genome assembly GCA_050745345.1 of Thermoanaerobaculia bacterium. Taxonomy (GTDB): domain Bacteria; phylum Acidobacteriota; class Thermoanaerobaculia; order UBA5066; family Gp7-AA6; genus DATBFU01. The sequence continues at coordinate 1,873 of JBOGJK010000023.1, read as the reverse complement.
CGATGAGCCAGCGGATGGCCAGCGAGGTGCGCCGGTTCGGCCGGACCTCGACCGGGACTTGGTAGGTCGAGCCGCCCACGCGTCGGGACTTGACCTCGAGGGCGGGCTTGACGTTCTCGATCGCCTTCTTGAAGGTCTTCATCGGGTCGTCCTGCGATTTCTCGGCGACGCGGTTGAGCGCCCCGTAGAGGATCCCTTCGGCAAGCGACTTCTTGCCCCGCTCCATCACCGAGTTGATGAACTTGGTGACGAGCTGCGAGTTGTACAGGGGGTCCGGCAGGATCTCGCGCTTGGCGACGACTCGGCGTCTCGGCATATCGGTCCTTGGTCCTTAGTCCTTCGTCCTTGGTCGGTGGTCCTTCGGTCCCTAACCCCTCGCCCCTAGCCCCTGACCCCTGCTCAAGCCTTCGGGCGCTTGGCGCCGTACTTGGAACGCCCCTGCTTGCGGTTGGCGACCCCGACCGCGTCGAGCGTTCCCCGGATGATGTGGTAGCGCACCCCCGGCAGGTCCTTGACGCGCCCGCCGCGGATCATGACGATCGAGTGCTCCTGCAGGTTGTGGCCGACACCCGGGATGTAGGTCGTCACCTCGATGCCGTTGGTCAGGCGCACGCGCGCGACTTTCCGGAGCGCCGAGTTCGGCTTCTTCGGCGTCGTCGTGTAGACGCGCGTGCACACCCCGCGCTTCTGCGGGGAGGACTCGAGGGCCGGCGAGGCGGTCTTCTCCCGCACCCGTTGGCGGCCTTTGCGCACCAGTTGAGAAATCGTCGGCATCGACTCTCCTCACGTCACCCCAAGCCCCCCGGAGCCGAGAGGGGGCCCGAGATCGACCGAAAACCTGTTAACTCAGACCGAGCGAGTCCCCACCGACCTCGCCGGAGCCGAGGGAGAAAAACCCACGAATCGTACGCGGGTCGGGGGGCACTGTCAAGGGGAAAAGGTGCTCACGACCGTCTCGTGGGAAGCTTACGGCTTTCGCCCGCGGTCTGGAAGGCTCCAACGGATCGATCCATACCCACGTGCCAGGACCACTTCCGCCTGGCATTTTGGCACGAAGGCCCGAAACGTTCAGAAATCGCGAGATAACGCAGATCCTCGAGCCGAGCCGACGGAACCCGCACGTGGCTGGAAGCGCTTCGGGTATTGGATTGCAGCCGCCCGAAGCGCTCGGTTGCCCCGCCTGAAGGTGGAGCCGGCTCCCTACTTCTCTCCCACGGGAAGAGCGGAAAGCAAGGCCTTAGAGGGACCGACTGCGATCCGCAGCTCGGTTGGCGAATTGCGGTTTCGTCCAAGGAAGACTCTCGCCTGAGCTCGCCGGACCCGGATTCGAACGACCCTCTTTCGATAGAATCCCGTGCCCCGGCAAGATCTGCGAGCCAAGACCCATGAAACGCCGCCTTCTCGAATCCTTCAAGCGCCTTCTGACAATACTGGGCTCAAAGCTTCCGGAAGGCGCCCTCCATCGGCTCCAGATGGTCGTCAACTACCTGAAGCTGGGGCGATGGATGTCTCTACACAGCTTCCACTTCGATCACCGGGTCCGAGATCGGGACGCTCTGTTCGCCGAAGTCGCCGAGCAGGTTCGCGACCGACGCGTCCTCTATCTCGAGTTTGGCGTCTACCGAGGGGCGAGCATCCGATATTGGTCAGGTGCGCTGAAGCATCCGGACGCCAAACTGCACGGTTTCGACAGCTTCGAAGGGTTGCCCGAGGACTTCGATGTGATCGGACCTTACCCAAAAGGCACGTTCTCCACGAAAGGTGCGGTTCCCATCATCGACGACGCCCGGGTACGGTTTTTCAAGGGATGGTTCGACAAGATCTTGCCGAGCTATTCCGTCCCGGAGCACGACGTTCTCGTCATTACCCTCGA
>JBOGJK010000022.1:0-5807 GCA_050745345.1 Thermoanaerobaculia bacterium | reverse complement strand
GTCCTGGCCTTCCTGCTCGATCTGCTGGTCCCGGCGGCGGTGGCCGACGGGATTGGCTTGCTCTGGACGGCGGTCGCCGTGTCTCTACGCTGGAGCCCCGCCGGCGCGGGGTGGGTCTGGCGCGCGCTCGCGGCCGGGACTCTGGCCGCGTTCCTGCTGCGGGACGCCCGGGGAGGCCGGGCCCGCAGGTTTCTGGGTCTGGAGGCCCGTAACGCCGGCGGGGGGGCGCCGGGCCCGTGGGCCTCGATCCGGCGCAATCTGCCGCTGCTCGTGCCCGGCTGGAACCTGATCGAGGCGTGGCCCCTCCTGCGGGACGGCGGGGCACGGCGGAGAACCGACCGCAAGCACGGAATCGAGCTCGTCCGCTGCGAGTGAGGGATACAATCCCCTGAGGTGACTCGACTTGCGCCAGGCGGCCCGCGCGGTGGGAGCTCGCGGCCCGTGAACCTTTCCGGCTCGAATCCGTTATTGAGAGCGGAGAACGCGATGCGAAGACTGCCCATCGGCCTCTTGCTGCTCACCGCCCTTGTCCCCGCCGCCGGACTGGCCGAGCAGGTATTCGAGAAGGCCTTTTCGATGAAAGGGGTTTCCCGGGTTTCGGTCGAGAACGTGAACGGCCGGATCGAGGCGCAGGCGTGGGAGAAGCCCTACCTGAAGGTTCGGGCCGTCAAGAGCGCCAGCGGCAGCCGCTCTGCCCAGACGCTCAAGCAGACCGAGATCCGTGTGCGCTTGGTCGGAGACGAGATCATTGTCGAGACGATCAGCCCGCGGCGGCGGCGCTTCATGGGACTCCTCAATCTGGGAATCGGCAACGTCCGCGTCGACTACGAGCTGCACATCCCCGCGGCGGTCTCGACGCGCCTGGAGACGTGCAACGGCAGGGTGCAGGCCACCGGCTTCGCGGGGGACTTCTCCACCGACGCCGTCAACGGCTCCATCGAGTTGCGCGAGGTGGAGGGGCCCGTGAAGGCGACCACGGTCAACGGCTCGGTCCGCGTGGCGTTCAAGGGGCTCTTCCGGAAGACGCACCTGGAGACGGTCAATGGCAGCGTCGAGGTTCTCTTCGACCCGAGCTCTTCGGTCCGCTACGACCTGGAGACGATCAACGGGCGCATCGAGGCGGACTTCGACCTGGACGTGGAAGGCAAGTACGGCCCCAAGGAGGCCAAGGGCTCGTACAACGGCGGCGCCGAGCCCCTGCGCTGCGAGACGGTCAACGGCTCGATCCGGCTGAAGACCGGCAACTAGCAGGCCGACTCTCCCCTCTTTCGCCCGGGGAGAGGCGGGGCAAGCGGCGCGAAGGTCAGCCTCTTTTCCCTTTTTCGCCTTTCCGTTCTAGGCTTCCCGATCATGACGGACGCCTCGGGCCGCCGCGCGGCGTTGCTCCTTCTCTGCTACCTGCCGGTGCTCGGCGTGATCCCGCTCGCCGCGCAGAAGCAGGACCGCGAGATCCGCTGGCACGCGCGCAATGGGCTGCTGCTCTTCGCCGCCGCCGCCGTCGCCGGTGTGGCGGCAACTCTGGCCGGCCTGTTGCTCCCCTCGCTCGGATGCCTCTACGGCTTCGTCATGCTCTTCGTGCTCGTGGCCTACTGCCTCGTCACGATCCTCGCGGTCGTCAAGGCGCTCCAGGGAGAGCGCCTCATCGTGCCCGGCATCTCCCGACATGCCGGATAGTCAGGCCGCGGCGGCTCGCGCTCCGCTCCCTGTTTCGGTCTTCGCCGCGGCCCTGCTGGGCCTTGCTGTCGGCGACGCGGCGAGGCCTCCCGCCGAGCAGGTGGGCGCAAGGGTGGCGGCAGCGGCGATCGGCCTGTACCGGGCAGGGGTCTCGCCTCTTCTGGACCGGACCGGCCTGGCCCGGTGCCGCTACGAGCCCACCTGCTCCGCCTACGGTGCCGAGGCCATCGTTCGATACGGGCTGCCGCGCGGCGCCTGGCTCACTGGCGCGAGACTGCTGCGCTGCCACCCCTGGGCGGAAGGCGGGGCTGATCCCGTTCCGTGAATCGTAAATGGAGAATCGTGAATCGAAGATGAAGCCGTGGCTCGATTCACGATTTTCGATTCACGATTCTCGCGATTGGTGCCGTCGGCCGGACTCGAACCGGCATGGGTTGCCCCATACGCCCCTCAAACGTACGTGTCTACCAATTCCACCACGACGGCACGCCGGAGATTCTAAGGCTGGGAGGGACTCGCCGGCGCGGGAGCGGGAGCCGCCGGAGCCGGGGCGGCCGGAGCCGCCGGAGCCGGCGCCGTCTTGGCGGCCGGGGCCTTCTCGGGCACGACCGATGCGCGGGGGCGGGCCTCCAAGATCGTCAGGGCCAGAGCCACCAGAATGAAGGCGACGAAGCCCCCGGTCGTCAGCTTGTGGAGCAGGGTCGTCGCTCCCCTGGCCCCGAAGGCGGTCTGGGTCCCTCCGCCGCCAAACGCTCCGGCGATGTCGGCCCCCTTCCCCTGCTGGACGAGGACGACCAGGATGAGAAAGAAGCAGGTGAAGGTGTAGAGCACGATGAGAGCGACGTAAGTGATTCCCACGAGGCCTCCAAAAAAGGGGTCAGAGTCTACGCACTCGCGGGCGGCGCGTCAAGGACGCCGCCCGACACTCCGGCAAGCCCTGCGATCGCGGCGAACGCGGCGGCGGAGAGGCTGGCACCGCCGACGAGGAAGCCGTCCATGCCCGAGACGCGCAGCAGCTCGCGCGCGTTCTCGGGGGTGACCGAGCCGCCGTAGAGGAGGCGAAGGTCGGTCCGTATGGAAAGAAACTTCGAGAGCTGCTCCCGCGCCGCGGCCGCGTCCTCCGGAGTCGCCGCCCGGCCGGTTCCGATCGCCCAGACCGGCTCGTAGGCGACCACGAGCGGCAAGCCCGCGGGGTCGCGCTGCAGCGTCTCCACCTGCCTCTCCAGCACCGAGTCCGTGAGGCTCCGGGCGCGCTCCTCCTCGCTTTCGCCGAGGCAGTAGATCGGCGTCAGGTTTGCCTCCCGCACCCGCGCGAGCTTGCGCGCGAGCAGGGCCGCGTCCTCACCGAAGAGGCGGCGGCGCTCCGAATGCCCCACGATCGCGTAGCGGCAACCCGCGTCGGCCAGCATCGCGGCCGAGACCTCGCCCGTGAAGGCGCCCGAGGGCTCGGCCGCGACGTCCTGAGCGGCGAGCGTCCAGCGGCCGGCCGGGTCGCGCGCCGCGTCCAGAGCCGTGAAAGGGGGAGCGACCGCGAGCTCGACAGCGGGTCTCGCGGCTCCGAGGCGGGCGGCGAGCTGCTCCGCGTAGGCTCGCGCCTCTGCCTGCGTCTTGTGCATCTTCCAGTTGGCGACGAAGAGCTGTCTCACCGGACCGCCGGCATCAGCCGAGCGCCTCGATGCCGGGAAGCGTCCCCATCGCGAGGAACTCCAGAGACGCGCCCCCGCCGGTCGAGACGTGCCGGAACCTCTCGGCGACGCCCGCCTCGTGCGCGGCCGCGACACTCTCGCCGCCTCCCACGACCGTGTAGGCGTCCAGTCCCGCGATCAGGGCCGCCAGGGCCTTGGTTGCCCGGTCGAAGGGGGGCTTCTCGAAGACGCCCATCGGGCCATTCCAGAAGACCGTACGGGCCGGGGCGAGCAACCTCGCGAACTGAGCGATCGTCTTCTCCCCCACGTCGAGGGCCATCGCGTCCGGCGGGATCCGGTCGATGCCGACGGTGCGGGCGCGGGCGCCGTCGCCGGGCGAGGCCGCGACGACGAAGTCGGAGGGCAGCGCGATCGTCTTTCCCTCCTTCTTGCAGAAGTCGAGAATTTCCCGCGCCACGGGCACCTTGTCCTCCTCGAGAAGGGATCTCCCGACGGGCAGCCCGAGCGCCCTGACGAAGTGGTTCGCCATGCCGCCCCCGACGAGCAGGATGTCCGCGCTTCTCGCCAGCGCCCGCAGCGTTTCGATCTTGCCGGAGATCTTCGCCCCGCCGAGCACCGCCGCGAACGGCCGATCGGGCGCGAGCAGCTTCGAGAGCGCTCGAACCTCCCTCTCCAGGAGAAGGCCCGCCCCCTTGACCGCCATCAATCGCGGAACGCCGACGACGGAGGCGTGCGCCCGGTGGGCCGCGCCGAAGGCGTCGTCCGCGTAGACTTCGGCCAGATCCGCCAGGGCGCGCGAGAACGTCGGGTCGTTCGACTCCTCGCCCGCGTGGAATCGCAGGTTCTCGAGCAGCAGCGCCTCGCCGGGAGCAAGCTCGCCCGCCGCTGCCGCCGCCTCGGGCCCCACGCAGTCCGTGACGAAACGGACGGGGCGGCCGAGCGCCTCCGCGAAGGCCACGGCCACCGGCGCCAGCGTGTACTTCGGGTCGGGCTTCCCCTTCGGCTTGCCCAGGTGCGACCCGCAGAGCACCCGCGCGCCGCGCTCGAGCGCGTGCCGGATCGTCGGCAGCGTCTCGACGATCCGCGTGTCGTCGAGGACCCGCCCCTGCTCGAGAGGAACGTTGAAATCGACGCGCAGAAAGAGGGACTTCCCCTCCAGGGGCAGCTCCCGAACGGATTTCACGGCCGGGATCTTAACCCGCGCGTCCGGCCGCCCCGCCCGCGGGGCCGCGGCGGCGCCGCTAGAATGGGGCGATGAAGCGTCTTGCCGTCGCGCTGATACTCGGTGCCGTTCTCGCCCCATCGCTTGCCGCGACGGGGGCCCTCGCCGCGAACTCTTCGGTCGCGCAGGGGCGCGGCGGCGCGGTGGCCGCGGAAGAAGCGAATGCTGCCCGGGTCGGCATCGAGATCCTCAAGAAGGGAGGCAGCGCGACCGATGCCGCCGTCGCCGTCGCCTTCGCGCTCGCCGTGACGTGGCCCGAGGCGGGCAACATCGGGGGCGGCGGCTTCTGGACCTCGCGCGAAGCCAAGGGGCGGTCGCTGACCATCGACTTCCGCGAAAGGGCGCCGCGCGCGGCCAAACGGGACATGTTCGTGCGGCCGAAGCACGCCGGGCAGACACCACCCTCCTCGACCGACGGCCCGCTCGCCTCGGGAGTCCCTGGATCGGTCGCCGGTCTCGCCCTCGCCCACCGGCGGGGGGGGCGACTGCGGTGGAAGACGCTGGTGGACCCGGCGGTGCGCCTGGCGCGCGACGGCTTCGTCGTGACCGAAAACGTCCACGCCTCGATCGCGGAGGAGAAGGAGCGGCTCTCGGGCGATGCCGAGACCGCCGCCATCTTCCTGCCCGGCGGCGAACCGCCGCCGGTGGGATCGGTGCTCCGTCAACACGCCCTCGCGCGCACCCTTCAGGCGATCCGGGACCGGGGGGAGGACGGCTTCTACCGTGGACGGGTCGCGCGGGAGCTCGAGGAGGGACAGAAGAGGGCGGGAGGGTTGATCACGCGCGGTGACCTCGCGCTCTACTCCGCGAAGGTCCGCAAGCCGCTGACCTTCTCCTTCCGAAACGCCGTCGTGATCACCACCCCCGCGCCCTCTTCAGGGCCCGTGCTGGCGGAAATGGCGCTGCTCGCCGAGCACGTGGGCTTAGAGAAGCTGAAGCCACGCGACGCCTCCTCCGCGCACCTGATGGCCGAGATCGAGAAGCGCGCGTTCGCTGACCGAAACCGCTACCTGGGCGACCCGGACTTCGGCGACGTCCGGCAGAGCCTCTTTACCTCCCCCGAGCGGCTCAAGCGCCTCGCGGCCACGATCGACCCGGGCCGCGCGACACCCGTGGAGGCGCTTCCACGTGTCGCTTCGCGCGGCGCCTCGACGACCCACTTCTCGGTGGTGGACGCCGCGGGCGCCGCCGTCTCGGTCACCACGACGTTGAACGACTCCTTCGGAAACGCCCGCGTCGCCAGCGGCCTGGGCTTCCTCCTGAAC
>JBOGJK010000021.1:0-1608 GCA_050745345.1 Thermoanaerobaculia bacterium | reverse complement strand
CGGCTTCGGAGGGCAGGAAGAACTCCTCGAGCGGGGGCGAGTAGGGCACCGGCGTGTCGAGCGCGCCGACGACGCGCACGGGCGCGTCCAGCCACTCGAAGACCTCTTCCTGGATGATCGCGGCGAGCGACTCGCCGATGCCGCCAGTCCTCGAGTCCTCCTGGACGAGCAGGACGCGGCCGGTCGAGCGCGCGACGGCGAGCACCGCTTCCCGATCGAGGGGCACGAGGCTTCGCAGGTCGAGCACGGCGGCTTCGATCCCGTCCTTTCCGAGCTTCTCGGCCACGCGCAGCGCGACGTGGACGTAGGCGCCGTAGGAGACGATCGCCAGGTGCTTGCCCGCGCGGCGCAGGGCGGCTCTGCCCAGAGGAATGGGCGCCGGCGGGGCCTCCGGGAGAACCTGCTTGATCCGCGGGTCGCGGTAGAGCGCGATGTGCTCGTAGTAGAGGACGGGGTCCGGGTCGTTGACCGCGGAGGCCATCAGGGCCCGCGCGTCGTGCGGCGTCGAGGGCACAACGATTTTCAAGCCCGGGGTCCTGTAGAACCACGGCTCCGTGTTCTGGCTGTGGAACGGCCCGGCGTGGCGCAGGCCTCCCCACGGCATGCGCACGACCATGGGCACCGACGCTCCCCAGCGGTAGCGGATCTTCGCGGCGTTGTTGACGAGCTGATTGAAGCCGGTCGCGACGAAGTCGTTGAACTGCATCTCGCCGATGGGCCTCTGGCCCGCCAGCGCCGCGCCGACACAGACGCCGAGGACAGCGCCTTCGGCCAGCGGCGAGTTCAGGATCCTGTCGCCGAAGTCCTTGAGGAGGGGGCGCAGGAGCAGAAACGCATTGCCGTAGTTTCCGCCCACGTCTTGGCCGTAGATGAAGACCCTCGGGTCGGCGCGCAGGACGTCGGAGAGGCCGAGGCAGACGGCCTCGAGGAAAGTCCGGCCCTTCGGGTCGAAGGCAGGGCCCGCCTCGATATCGGGCAGCGCCGGGGGCCCCGTTCTGCGGCGGCCGGGCTCGAGCGGCTCGACGCGCCGGCGGGGGGGCTCGCCGGCGAAGACGTTGGCGCCGGCCTGCTCGGGCTTGGGCCAGGGCGCCTCGATTACCCGCCGGGCCTCCTTCTCGACGATCTTCTCGGCCTCGGCCTGGAAGCGCTCGAGGTCGCCTCTGGAAAGGACACCTTCGGCCGTGAGGAGCGCGGCGTACGTCGGGATGGGGTCGCGATGCGACCAATACTCGTAGAGCGCGCGGTCGGCGTAGCCGGCCTCGGTCAGCGGGGGATAGCTCCAGGAAATCGGCGGCTCCTTGCCGATGTAGAGCATGTCGTCGTGGTGCGCGTGGCCGCACATGCGCATGGCCACGAGTTCGATCAGGGCGGGACCTTCGCCCGCGCGGGCCCGCTCGGCCGCCCACGCGAAGGCGGCCGCGATGGCCTCGGGATCCGTGCCGTCGAGTGTGACGCCGGGAATGCCGTAGCCCAGGGCCTTGTCGGCGAAGACGCGCACGGCCGACTGGTCGGAGACCGGTGTCGAGAGCGCGGTCTGGTTGTTCTGGACGCAGAAGATCGCGGGGAGCTTCCGGGCGGCGCAGAGGTTGATGGCCTCGTGCCACTCGC
>JBOGJK010000020.1:0-2103 GCA_050745345.1 Thermoanaerobaculia bacterium | reverse complement strand
GATCAGTGCCTCATCGAGGCGGCCCGATTGCCGCAGGGCGATTGCTTCGACGTCGAGCCAATCACGTTCCCGGCCCGCGAACGCCTTGAAGACGATCAGGTCCTCGGCGCTGCATGTCGAGAGAGGGACGCCGGGAACGATGGTGAAATCGGAGGCCCTCCCGATGGCCCGCTCCTCAAACGGCATGGCGCCCAACGCGATGTCGAGCGGTGTGCCCCCGCTTGACTCCAGCAGGAGCACACGGTAGCGAAGCGCGAAGTCACGCGCATCGGGTCGTCGACCGCGAAATTGTTGGAGCAGAGTGTCGACGAACGCTTCCTCGCCTCCGAAGCCGGTCAAGAGCGTCAGGTCCACGTCCTGCGTGAGGCGAGGCTCGCCCCAGCGCTGGACGGCGAGACCGCCGATGAAACAGAACTTCCAGCGACGCTCGCGGCAGAAGTCCTGGATTTCCAGGGCCGCGGCGAAGATCGGATTCATTTCCTGGAGCGTCGGTGGAAGAGAGCCTGCTGCTCGACGAGACCCGAGTGGCTGCGGCGGATCGGATTGAGGGGAACGGTCGTCGCAAGCGAGAGGAGAGCCTCGCTGGACGCCAGGGCCGCGCGTTCCGAAAGGGCACGCAACTCTCTCTTGCGCTGCTCGGCCAGGGCCGGCCCGGCGCTCTCCCACTGGCGCAGCCATTTCCGCTCGGTCTCGACACGAGAGGCCATGTCGCGATTATAGCGATGCCTTTTGAGCCCGAGCGTTTGAACGGACTGCGCCTCGGCATAGAATTCCCGCGACAAGTCAATGCCGCTCTCCGCGGGACAGAGATTCGGGCCCTACGAGGTCCTCGCTTCCCTCGGCGCAGGCGGGATGGGAGAGGTCTACCGGGCGCGGGATCCTCGGCTGGGCCGCGAGGTCGCAATCAAAGTTCTGCCGGCCGAGCTGTCCCGCGACTCGGAGCGCCTGCGCCGCTTCGAGAAGGAGGCGCGCGCCGCTTCGGCTCTCAATCACCCGAACATCGTGACGGTCTACGAGATCGGGTCGGCCGACTCGGTCTCGTATCTGGCGATGGAGTTGGTCGAAGGCGAGACGCTTCGAGCGGAGCTTGCGGAGGGGCCGGTCCCGATCAAGAAGCTGCTGGCGATCGCGCATCCTTTCCATCCGCATGACTCCGGACGCGAGATCGTACGCCTACAGCTACGGCCAGGGTCTGTCGCAGCTCGACCTGGTTGAAGGGTTGAGATGACACTCTCAGCGGGCGCCCGGCTCGGCCCATATGAGATCCTGAGCCAGATTGGCGCCGGCGGGATGGGAGAGGTCTACCGGGTGCGGGATTCTCGGCTGGGCCGGGCCCCTACGAGGTCGTGACGCCCCTCGGTGCCGGCCGGGACGCGCCTCTCACTCCGCGATGGCGCTTATCAGACCCAGGGGCTCGAGGTTCGAAAGGATTCTCTCGTCGAACGTGAGAACGGAGAGGCTGGGGAATACCCTGGCGAAGTGCAGAGCCGTAGCGAGATGAATCGCATCGAGAGTGCGTACAGGCTCAATTGGGAAGGGCTCCGCAGCGCGGAGACGGATGTCCGGCGTCACCTCCAGCACGTTCCAGTTCGCCGAGGCCTCCCCGAGCTGACTGCGAAGGAGGCGAAGCCGTGGGCCCCGAGTCAGCCGCTCGCGTTCGGCGCGGATGAGCGCTCGATGTGCCTCCAGAATCGTCAGCGCCGAGCACACCGGTTCTGCGGTCGCCTGGATGTGTTGCGCTATGTCCGAAGCATCGGGCTCTCCGAGGAGCCAGCGGAGAACCGCCGAGGTCTCGAGATAGACCGCGTTCACTCGCCGCGGTCGAGATCGAGCAGCCGCCGCGCCGTGCCGGCCGGGAGTCGAACGGGGGATACGGGAAGCGGCCTCTTCGGTCGCCGCCGCGGTCGGAGTTCCCCTCGGTTGATCCACTCCTCAAAGAGGGGAGGGAGCTCGCCGAGCTCGTCGCGCCGCGGTTTGCAGATCTCTGCGACCACCTCGTCGCGGTCGGTGACCAGGACTCGAACCCCGCGCTTGACCAGCCGCAGGTACGCGCTCAGGTTGTTCTTCAGGTTCTTCACTCCAACCCGTTCGATCGTCTTCACG
>JBOGJK010000019.1:0-1584 GCA_050745345.1 Thermoanaerobaculia bacterium | reverse complement strand
GCCATAGACAGCGATCCGCCGTTCATCGCCTTGTGCTTCGCGAGAGAGAGCAGCGCATCCTGCTGCCGGCGCAAGCGCGCCTCGCTGCGCCGCAGCGCATCCTCGGCCCGGCGGCGCTCCGTGACGTCTTGCACCAGTGACACCGAATAGCGCGCCGTGCCGCTCTCGTTGAACACCCGGACCGCCGTCACATGCCCCCAGAGGACTTCACCGCCCGCGCGGAGGTACCGATTTTCGAGCTCGACGGTCCTGCCCGAGCCCGGCCCGTTGTCCGCGAGCGCGGTCATGGTCTTGGCGAAATCGTCCGGATGCGTCACGTCGAGAACGGTCATCCCGAGAAGCTCCGCCTCGTCGCGGCCGAGGAAATTGCACAGCGCCGGGTTGACCCTGAGGAAGCGCCCTTCGGGAGACACCGTGGCCATGCCCGCGCCGGTGTTCTCAAAGATCGACCGGAACATCTCCTCACTCGCGCGCAACGCCTCCTGCGAGCGACGGAGAACATCGAGATCGGACAGGTCCTGCAGCATGACGATCGTCTCTTCGACCTCGCCCGAGGGGGAGACGATGGGCATCGCCGTGGCGTAGATCTGCCGGGGGCGGCCCTCGATCTCCAGACGCATCTCGGAGTGGCAGGATGCGCCCGAAACGAAGGGTTGCGCGGCGGGGCATTCTTCGCAGGGCGCCTCCGCATGACAGAGGATCTCGTGGCACTTCGCCCCGAGAAGCGAGCCCGGAGCCGAGGCCGTCTCCAGCAGCCGGCGCGCCTGTTCGTTCACCCACATGACCTTCAGGAAGGGATCGAACGCGAGGAAGCCGGCGTCGGTTCGATTGACGACGGTCGAGAGCTTCTGCCGCTCCCGCTCGAGAACGCGATTCTGCCCGTCGAGAAACCGGAACCACCGCTCGTACTCCGTGATCTTTCTGCGGAGTGACTCGATCGATTCTTCGGGTCCCGACTTCGTCAGGACGTCGGATTCCGGGCCGGCCATCGGAGCCTCAGGACCTCGGGACGGCGGCCGGTGGGGAGACCGGGCGCTCGCGTTGCGCGTACGCGGCGGCGAGCCAGTCCGCGACACGCTCGACCTGGATGACCGCGTCGGCGTCAAAGGCGTCGAACTCGTGGCTGTCGATGTCGATCTGAGCGTAGATCTTTCCCTCCCTGCGGACCAGGATCACGAGCTCGGAGCGGGTGGCGGCGGAACAGGCGAGGTAGTTCGCGGCCTTGGTCACGTCAGGAACGTTCATGTTGCGCTTCTGGGCGACAGCCGCCCCGCAGAGTCCCTGACCCACCGCGATGAACACGTGGTCGGTCGGCGCTCCAATGAATGGGCCGAGCCTGAGGAACTGGTCCGGGAAGAGCTCATAGATCCCGGTCCAGTGGAACCGCGGATTCGACTCGTGCAGAAGCCGCACGGCCTCAGACTGGAGCGCCTCGAAGGGGGCGCCCTCCGAGTGCAAGCCGTCTAGTTTCCGGCAAATCTCCGCTCCCGTCATCCTTCTCCTCCCCGTGCGCGACCGGACGGGCAGGGGCGTGCACACTCGCACCGGCGGAGCCCCCGCGGCCCGTTCAGTAATAAGGTAAGC
>JBOGJK010000018.1:0-9813 GCA_050745345.1 Thermoanaerobaculia bacterium | reverse complement strand
CCTCACGCCCAGCGCCGGCGCACCCACTCTGACCGGCGCGCACACGTCGGAGATCTCGAGAGCGACGTCGCCGACTTCGGCCTCCAACCGAACCGGCGGCCCTCCGGAAACCTCGCGTCCCGCCGCCGGGCTCGGTCAATAATCCCCCGCCATGCGGATCCTCTTCCTCGCAGCGGAGGCGGCGCCGTACGTCAAGGTCGGGGGGCTCGCCGACGTGGCGGGCTCTCTGCCGAAGGCGCTCCGCGAGCTCGGGCACGACGTGCGCCTCGCGATCCCGGGCTACGTCGCGATCGACTGGGAACGCTGGCGGCCGGAGCCGGTCGCGAGCTTCCCCGTCCCGCACCGGGGAGGCGCCCAGAAGGCGGATGTCTATCTGGCGGAGGAGGACGTGTACTTCGTCTGCGGGCCGCCGATTCCCATGCACCGCGGGATCTACGGCTCTTCGATCGCGGAGGACGGGCCGAAGTTCCTCTTCTTTTCGCTCGCCGCGCTCTGGACCTGCGGCACGCTCGGCTGGAGGCCCGACATCGTGCACGCCAACGACTGGCACACGGCCGCGGCCGTCTACTGGCTGGCCGGCGAGGGCCGGCGCGACCCCTTCTACCGGTCGATCGGGACGCTCTTGACGATCCACAACCTGCCTCACATGGGGAAAGGCGCGGGCGCCTACCTGGGCGACTATGGCCTGACAACCTCCCCCGCGATCGAGGCGCTGCCGCAGGACCTGCGCGATTCGATGCTCGGTCTGGGGATCGTCTCGGCCGATTTTCTCTCGACGGTCTCCCCGACCTACGCACGCGAGATCATGACTCCCGAAGGGGGCCACGGCCTGGACGGCGTGCTGCGGGCGCGGGGAGACCACCTGGCCGGGGTCGTCAACGGTATCGACACGAAGCTCTGGAACCCCGCCACGGACCGGGCGCTCGCCGAGCGTTTCGACGCCGACTCGCTCGAGAAGCGCGCGGTCAACAAGTCGGCCCTGCAGCACGAGGCGGGCCTGGCGCGCGGGGACCGGATTCCGTTGGCGGCCGTGGTCTCGCGGCTCGATTCCCAGAAGGGGCTCGACATCGCGGTGCCCCCGGTACGGCGCTGGCTGGCGGCCGGCGGGCAGCTCGTCCTGCTCGGCACGGGGGACTCGAGGCTCGAGCAGGAGTTCGCGGCGATGGAGATGGAGCGCCCCGGCCAGGCGAGTGTCCGCCTGCGCTTCGACGCCGGCTACGCCCACCGCATCTACGCCGGCGCGGACCTGGTGCTCATCCCCTCGCGCTACGAGCCGTGCGGCCTGACCCAGATGATCGCGATGCGCTATGGCGCGATCCCCGTGGCGCGCCGCACGGGAGGCCTCGCCGACACGGTCACGGACGCAGGGGACCCGGACGGCACCGGCCTGATGTTCGACGAGCTCCGCCCGGAGGCGCTCTGGGACGCCCTCGAGCGGGCGCTCGCGGTGTACGCTGACGCGGCCCGGTGGTCACGGCTGCAGACGCGCGGCATGCAGTCGGACTTTTCCTGGCGGCGCTCGGCGCGCTCCTACGAGGAGCTCTACCGGCTGGCCAGGGCATCCCATCCGGCGGAGCCGTGAGGGGGCAGGCGCAATGAAGACGCGAGCGGTGATCCTGGCTGGAGGCGAGGGCTCGCGCCTCGGGGTGCTCACCGACAAGCGCGCCAAGCCCGCCGTCCCCTTCGCCGGCAAGTACCGCATCATCGACTTCACGCTCTCCAACTGCGCCAATTCCGGGATCTCCGACGTGATGATCCTGACGCAGTACCGCCCCCACTCCTTGAACGAGCACATCGGAGCGGGCCGACCCTGGGACCTCGACCGCAGCTTCTCCGGGGGGGTCCAGATCTATCCGCCGTATCGCGGGAGACTCGTGACCGACTGGTACAAGGGGACCGCCGACGCGATCTTCCAGAACCTCTCCTTCGTCGAGCGCGGCGCGCCCGACCTCGTGCTCGTGCTCTCGGGGGACCACATCTACAAGATGAACTACGGCGCCCTGATCGAGCACCACGCGCAGCACCTGGCGGAGCTGACGATCGCGACCCTGGAGGTCTCGCGCGAGGACGCCACGCGCATGGGGATCCTCGCGACCGACTCCGACTACCGCGTCACGGACTTCGTCGAGAAGCCGAAGGATCCGCCGGGCACGCTCGCCTCGATGGGGGTCTACGTCTTCGACCGTGCCGTGCTCTCCGAGGTGCTGATCGACGACAGCAAGAAGCGGGACTCCTCGCACGACTTCGGCAAGGACATCATTCCGCGGATGGTCGCGGGCGGACACCCCGTCTACGCCTATCCCTTTGGGGGGTACTGGGTGGACATCGGGACGATCGAGTCGTACTGGCAGTCGCAGATGCATCTGCTCGACCAGCCGCCCCCGCTCGACTTAAACGACCGCTCCTGGATCATCCACACGCGCTCCGAGGAGCGGCCCCCCGTCATGATCGAAGAGGGGGCGATCGTGCGCGACAGCCTCGTGACCGACGGCTGCGTCATCGAGGCCGGGGCGCTGGTCGAGCGGTGCGTGCTCTCGCCCGGGGTGTCCGTCGGGGTCAACGCCATCGTGCGCGAGTCGGTCGTCCTGACCGACACGTCGATCGGGGCGGGCGCCCGCGTCCAGCGCGCGATCGTGGACAAGTCGGTCAAGATCGGCAAAGGCGCCAAGGTCGGCGGACGGCTGCGGGGCGCCGAGCACGGCGGCAAGGCCGAGGGGCTGGGGCTCACGACGGTCGGCAAGAACGCGCAGATCGCGGAGAAGACCGAGATCCCGGCGGGCGCGGTCATCGAGTCGGACGAAGAGGCTGCGCCGCCGCCGAAGCGATAGATCCGCCCTCACCCCGGCCCTCTCCCGGAGGGAGAGGGGGCAGATTACAATGTCCCCTTCGCCATGAGACTCGGACGGCTCCTCGTCATCCTGCTCGTCCTGGCGCTCGGCTGGTGGCTGCTGACCCGCAGCGGCTTGTTCTCCATGAAGCCGGCAGGAGAAGCCCCGACGGCTCCGGCCGATCGCGCGCGCACGGCGGCCGCCGCGGCGAGCTCCCGGGCGGGCCAGACCGATGCGGCGCAGCGGGAGGCAGACGCGCCGGCTCCCTCCGGGATGATCACCGAGAACATGACGCCGGATCAGGTGCGGGAGTTGATCGGGCCTCCCGAGGAAACGATGACCGAGACCTCAGAGACCGGCGCCAAGCGCGAGAGGTGGCTCTACCGGCGGGTCGGCAAGACCGTCGTGTTCGAGAACGGCGTCGTCGTCCGGGTCGAGTAGACCGGGCGCCGGCGAAGGAGAGGTCCCGTCATGCGTTTTTTCTCTTCGCGCACGCTCCGTCTTTCCGCCGCGGCCGCGGTTCTGGCGTTTCTGCGGGCGCCCGCCGCGCCTGCGGACGGCCCGCCCGAGACGCGCAAGGAAGAGATCCGGGAGACGCTCCACGGCGCGGAGATTGCCGACCCGTACCGCTGGCTCGAGGACCAGGACTCCCCCGAGACGCGCGCCTGGATCGACGCGCAGAACGCCTACACGCGTGAGCTGCTGGCAAAAGTGCCGGGGCGCGAGCAGTTCGAGAAGCGCGTCGGGGAGATGCTCCGAATCGACGTGATCGGAACGCCGACCGAACGCCCGGGGCGCTATTTCTTCTCATGGCGGCGGGCCGACCGGGACCTGCCGATCCTCTACGTGCGCCGGGGGTGGAAGGGCAAGGACGAGGTTTTAGTGGATCCGCATCCCCTCTCCCCCGACCATTCGATCTCCGTCAACTTTCTCGACATCTCGCTGGACGGGAGTCTGGTCGCCTACGGGGTGCGGGAGGGGGGCGAGGACGAAGTGACCGTCAAGCTGCTCGGGGTCGCGGGGCGCAAGGAGCTGCCGGACTCGCTCCCGAAGGGGCGCTACTCCGGCGTCGCGCTGTCCCGGGACAAGAGCGCTCTGTACTATGCGAAGCAAACCAAGGAAGGCCCGCGCGTCTTCCGTCACCGGATGGGGACGGGCGCGAGCGAGGACGAGAAGCTCTTCGGCGACGGCTACGGGCCGGAGAAGATCATCAGCATCGGCCTCTCCGACGACGCCCGGTACCTCGTGATCGTCGTTTTCCACGGCTCAGCCGCCAAGAAGACCGAGGTCTACTTCCAGGACCTCGAGCGCGGCGGGCCGATCCGGACGGTCGTCAACGACGTCGAGGCGCGGTTCTTCCCAAGCGTGGGCGGCGACCGCATCTTCCTGCAGACCAACTGGGAAGCGGCCAACGGGCGCATCCTCGCGGTCGATCTCGAGTCCCCGTCGCGCGAGAACTGGAAAGAGATCGTGCCGGAGAGCAAGTTCGCGATCCAGGACACCTCGGCGGTCGGCGGCCGGCTCTTCGTGCGCTACGTCGAAAACGTCGTGCCCCGCGTCAAGATCTTCGCTCCGGACGGCGAGAGCCGCGGAGAGATCGCCTTCCCGGCGATCGGATCGGTCGGGAGCGTGTCGGGGGACTGGGGCAAGCGCGAGGCGTTCTTCGCGTATCAGTCGTTTGCCGCGCCTTCCACGATCTACCGCTACGACGTCCGGACCGGTGCGCGCTCGATCTGGGCCGAGCAGCGCGTCCCGATCGAGAGCGGCCGGTACCAGGTCGAGCAGGTCCGCTACCACTCGAAGGACGGCACGGAGATCCCGATGTTCCTGGTGCACCGGAAAGGCCTCCCGCGCGACGGCTCGAGCCCGACGCTCTTGACCGGTTACGGCGGCTTCACGGTGTCGCAACTGCCCGCCTTCTCGGCGAGAGCCGCGCTCTGGGTCGAGCGCGGGGGGGTCTATGCCGTCGCGAACCTGCGCGGCGGCGGCGAGTTCGGCGAGGACTGGCACCGGGCCGGGATGCTCGAGAAGAAGCAGAACGTCTTCGACGACTTCCTGGCGGCGGCCGAGTGGCTGATCGCGCAGAAGTACACGTCGAAGGAGAAGCTCGCGATCTCGGGCGGGTCCAATGGAGGCCTGCTCGTGGGCGCCGCGCTGACACAGCGGCCGGATCTCTTCCGGGCCGTCGTCTGCAGCTATCCGCTGCTGGACATGGTGCGGTACCACAAGTTCCTGGTGGCGGGCTACTGGGTGCCAGAGTACGGCTCGGCGGAGGATCCCGAGCAGTTCGAGTACATCTACCGGTACTCTCCCTACCACCGCGTGAACCCGGGGACGGCCTACCCCGCGGTTCTCTTCGTCACGGGGGACGCCGACACGCGCGTCGCGCCGCTCCACGCCCGGAAGATGGCCGCGCTGCTTCAGGCCGGCAGCGCTGACGGGGCGCGGCGCCCGATCCTCCTCTACTACGACACCAAGGCCGGGCATTCCCGGGGCCTCAACACCCCCCTCGCCAAGCAGATCCAGGACCTCTGTTCCGAGCTGACCTTCCTCTCCTGGCAGCTCGGCGTGCCGCAGTCGCAGCCCGCCGCGGCGGGGCGGGCGAAGAAGATCGCCTAAGGAGTCTGTCCGATTAATGCCCTACTGCGCGCGGCGATGCTCTCGCGGACAGACTCCTCTAGCGAGGCGGCGCGGTCGTGAGCGAGCCGTCGGTCCTCTGGACACCGGGCACGAGCCTGCTCGAGATCGCGGTGCGCTGCGTCGTGATCTACGTCGTCGTTTTCGCAGGCCTGCGCTGGACGGGCAAGCGCGAGGTCGCGGCGATGACGCCGTTTGACCTCGTGCTCGTACTCCTGATCGCCAACGCCGTCCAGAACGCCATGCTGGGGCCGGACAACTCCCTCCTCGGCGGCGTGCTGGCGGCCGCCGTGCTCTTCGCAATCAACTTCGCGGTTGGCCGGCTCTCGCGGCGCTACCGTCCGCTCGCGCGGCTGCTGCGCGGGCATGCGACGCTGCTCGTCAATCGCGGCGTCGTTCAGGCGTGGAACCTCGAGCGCGAAGGGATCGACCGCGAGGACCTGATGGCGGCCCTGCGCGAGCACGGCGTCACGAGTCCGGACGACGTGGAGATGGCGGTGCTCGAGGTGGACGGCGCGATCTCCGTGGTCCGCAACGACGACCTGACCCCGGGCCACAAGCCCCACCGCCGCTTCCGCCTGAAGGGCCGCTGAGGAGGATTATTTGCCGCCGCGCGAGGCGGCCCGCTCGGCCGTTTCCACCCGCCGCGCCAGATCCCGGTCGGAGGCGAGCCGCTCGGCGAGTCTCGCCACACCGCGGGTGACCGTCGAGGCCTCGCGGTGGAAGTGTCGCGCGGTCCTGGCGACCGGCACGGCGCCGAGGCGGCGCGCGAGGTAGGCCGCCGCCAGGCGCGCCTCCGACAGCTCGCGGCGGCGGCCCGGTCCGCGCAGTTCGCCTTCCGGCGTCTTCCAGACCCGACCGACCGCCCGAACGACGGCTTCGAGCGGGACCGGCTTGCGCGCCGGCGCGTTTGCCTCGACCTTCGCGAGGATCTCGTCGGCGTACTCCTCGTCCCCCTTGACGAGCTGGCCGTGGCTCGGCGCCTCCTCGTAGGAGGAGGCGTCCGCCTCCCCCAGGAAGCGCCGGTAGGCCCGCGTCGCTTCCGACGGCCGGCGCCCGAAGCGCCGCAGCACCGGGTCGAAGTCGAGCCACTCCGGCCCCTCGCCGTCGCGGTAGGCGCGGTCGCTCGACCAGGCGTACTGCGCCGCCGATCGGACGACCCGGGCCCGGACGGGGTTCTCATGGATGTAGCGCAGGAGCGCGAGAAGGTAGCGCTCCTTCTGGACCAGATAGGCCTTGTACCGTCCCTGGAAGAGATGCCCGACGCGGTCGTGGCGGAGGTTGAAGGCCTGCGTGTAGGAGGAGAGTACGTCGTGCATGACCTGCGAGAGGGGCGTCTCGCCCGTCTCGATCGCCAGATGGACGTGGTTGTCCATCAGACAGTAGGCATAGAGGCGGAAGCCGTGCCGCTCGCGGTAACGCGCCAGACGCGCCAGGAACGACTGCCGGTCCGCGTCGTCGCGGAAGACGGAACGACGGTCGTTACCGCGCGCGATTACGTGGTAGAGGGCGCCGGGGAACTCGATCCGCGGGGGGCGCATTGCGACGAATAATACACGAATACATGCCTGACCCCGAAATTCGCGCCGCGGGAGGTGACGAAGCCGGCGTGGCCGCCCCGGGCGGTGACGGCCAACCGGACGGCCCGAGAGGCGGCGCGGCGCGCCCGGTCCAGGACCTCCGCGGGGAGGAAGGGGTCGTCCCGAGCCGAGAGACAGAGCGTCGGCGTCTCGATGAGCTGCAGGAAGCGCAGCGAGCTCGAGCGGGTGTAGTAGTCGAGGGCTCCCGAAAAGCCGTGGAGGGGCGCCGTCACCGCGTCGTCGAACTCCCAGAAGGTCCGCGCGCCACGCGCCCTCGCGGCGTCGATCGGTACCCCGGGGAACCGCCGCGCGAGCTCGAGCGCCTTGGCGCGCAGCGTCCGCAGAAGCCCCCCCGTGTAGAGCCGGCCGAGCCCCTTCTCCAGATGCCGCGCCGCCTCCGCGAGGTCGTACGGCGTGGAGATCGCCGCGGCGGCGCGCACGACGGTCTGCTTCGGATTCTCCCCGAGCCACTTCAACAGGACGTTGCCGCCCAGAGAGACTCCCGCGGCAAAGAGGGGCGCTTCCGGCTCCCGCCCGGCGAGTGTCGAGAGGAGAAACCCGAGGTCTCCGGTCTCGCCCGAATGGTAGAGGCGCGGCCGGCGGTTCGGAAGCATCCGGCCCGGGCGGCCTGGGTCGCGGGCGCAGGAGCGGAAATTCAACGCCGCGCCGCGCCACCCCCGCTCGCGGGCGAGTCTCAGCAGATCCTGGACGTAGATGGAGAAGGAGCTCCCCTCGAGACCATGCAGGATCACGAGGATCGGGCTTCCGGCCGGCCCCTCGAGGCGGTCGACCACCAGCTCGTCGCCGTCGGGGGTCTCGAGCACCTCCCGCGCGTACGGCTCCGGCCGCCTTCGGCCGGCCAGTCGCCTCCAGACCGTCTGCGCGTGAGGCCACGGCAGCCACCAGGCGGGCCGGAAATCCTCCTCTGCGGGATAGACTCCGCCTTCCGGCCCTGCCGGCGGAGAAACCTTCTGCCTCGGGACGCGTAGGCTCATGGGTCTCCTCAAACCCCATTTACGGAGGATCGAATGAAGTCTCTCATCCGGTTGGCGCTTCTCGGCGCGCTCGGCGCGCAGCTGGCCGAGGCCGGCACGGCGGCGCCCCCGCCCGAGGCGGCCGGCGCCTTCCGCGTGCCGGTCGAGTACTACAAGCTCGGCAACGGTCTGAAGGTCGTCCTGTCCCGCGACACGTCCTCGCCCAAGGCGGTCGTCGCCGTCTACTACAACATCGGGTTCCGCATCGAGCCAAGGGACCGAACGGGGTTCGCGCACCTCTTCGAGCACATGATGTTCCAGGGCTCGCAGAACCTCGGCAAGATGGAGTTCATCCGCCTCGTGCAGTCCAACGGGGGCGTCTTGAACGGCTCGACCCGCTTCGACTTCACCAACTACTTCGAGATCGTCCCCTCGAACACCCTGGAGACCTCCCTGTGGGCCGAGGCCGACCGGATGAAGGGTCTCGCCATCACCGGAGAGAACCTCAAGAACCAGCAGGAGGTCGTCAAGAACGAGGTGAAGGTCAACGTGTTGAACCGCGCCTACGGCGGGTTTCCCTGGCTGGATCTGCCGCAGTACGCGAACACCAACTGGTACAACGCCCACAACTTCTACGGCGACCTGAAGGACCTGGACGCCGCCACACTCGAGGACGTCAAGAAGTTCTTCGCGACCTTCTACGCCCCGAACAACGCCGCGCTGGTCGTCGTCGGCGACTTCGACCCGAAGCAGGCCCGCGCCTGGATCGAGAAATACTTCGCCGGCATCCCCGCGGCCACGCTCCCGGGGAAGCCCGACATCTCCGAGCCGCGCCAAGAGAAGGAGAAGCGCGCCACCAAGCCCGACGCGCTCGCCACGCGGCCGGCCCTCGCCGTGGGCTACCACGCGCCGGCTCGGAACAGCCCCGAGTACTACGCGATGGGTCTGCTCGACCAGGTCCTCCTTCAAGGCAAGGACAGCCGCCTCTACCAGGCCCTCGTCCAGAAGAGCGGCCTGACGGGAGACGTGCAGGGCGGCATCAACTCGGGCCTCGGCGACATGTACAACATCAACGGCCCGACGCTCTGGGACGCCTCGCTCTTCTACGACAAGGACAAGTCCGCCGACCAGATCCTGAAGGTCTTCGACGAGGAGATCGAGAGGGTTCGCACGACCCCCGTGGAGAAGGCGGAGCTCGACCGGGCGCTCGTCAAGGTGCGCTCCAGCCTCTATGACAGCATCGAAGGGCTCTTCGGTTTCGGCCGCGCGGACCTGCTCGCCTGCTTTGCCCTCTTCAACGACGACCCGGAGGCGATCAACCGGATCGAGGAGAACTTCCGCAAGGTCACGCCGGAGCGGATGCGGAAGATGGCCCAGGAGTACCTGCGGCCGGGCAACCGGACGATCCTCATCGTCGAGCCGAAGGCGGATGAGAAGAAGGCCGAGCCCAAGAGCGGCTCGTAGGCGCAGAGACGGAGAAATCATGAACACTGCAAAGACGATTCTCGGCCTCGCGGCCTTCGCCGCGGCCGCGCCCCTGCTGGCGCAGAAGCAGACGCCTCCCGAGCCCGGTCCCGCGAAGGACTTCCAGGTCCCTGCTCCCCGCAAGTTCTCGCTTGGGAACGGCCTCGGGGTCACGTTCGTTCCGTACGGGACGGTCCCGAAGGTGACCGTGCGCCTTGCCGTTCGCAGCGGCCACATAGACGAGTCCGCTCAGCAGGTCTGGCTGTCGGACCTCGTGGGCGACTACCTCACACAGGGAACCGCGACGAAAACCGCGACACAGCTCGCCGA
>JBOGJK010000017.1:0-4723 GCA_050745345.1 Thermoanaerobaculia bacterium | reverse complement strand
CCCAGAATCCTCCTCCCTCTAACCAATTGCCTCTACAGAACCCCAAAAACCTGATGCCGCCGCGCAATCGCTCAAGAAACACCGCCCCGTCCGCCATTACTCGGACGGGCTCCTAGCAGAACGTCGTCAGGACGGCGTTCGGGTGCTCGAGGCGGTATCCCTCCCCGCCGGGTCGGGGTCCACGTCGAGGACGGCTCCCGCCAGCCGGCGGAACGCTTCGTCGTCCATCACGACGGGGATCCCCGAGGCCTCGAAACGGTGGCTGTCGGCCGGCGGGTTCTCCTCGACCGAGATCCGGAAGCCCGTTCCGCCGCAGCCGAGCAGGTGCCGCACCGTCAGGGCCGCGCCCGAGAAGTCCGCCCCGGAGCGCAGCTTCGCCGCGGCCGCGTCCGTGATGATCAGGGCCCGTCCGCCATAGGATCCGCATTGTATGGCGCGCCGAAAGCGAGTACCGGTCTCCGTCCTGTCGATCGCCGGCTCCGACTCCGGCGGCGGCGCGGGGATCCAGGCCGATCTGCTTACCTTCGCAGCGCACGGGGTCCACGGGACGACCGCCATCGTGGCGGTGACGGCGCAGAACAGCCGCGGCGTCGCGGCGATCGAGCCGCTCTCCCCTCGTTTCGTTCGCCGGCAGCTCGACTCCGTCTTCTCCGACTTCCGGCCACGGGCGGTCAAGATCGGAATGCTGTTGGACGCCCCGCGCATCCGCTGCGTCGCCGCGGGACTTCGCCGCTGGAAGGCGAAGAACGTCGTCCTGGACCCGGTGATGGTCTCCAAGTCGGGAGCGCGGCTTCTCTCCCGCGCCGCGGTCGGCAGCCTGAAGAGAGACCTGCTGCCTCTCTGCGACCTGGTGACGCCCAACCTGCCGGAGGCCGAGGCGCTCTCGGGGATCCGCATCCGCGGCGAGGGGGACCGGCGTCTGGCGGCCAGGCTCATCGCGGAGCTCGGAGCCCGGGCGGTCCTGATCAAGGGGGGGCACGGACGGGGAGGCGAGCTTCGGGACCTGCTCTTCGACGGCGAGGCCTTCACCGTGTTTGCGGCGCCCCGCATCCGCACCCGCGCCACGCACGGCACCGGATGCACCCTCTCCTCCGCGATCGCGGCCAACCTCGCCCTGGGCCGCGGGCTTGCCGAGTCGGTCGAGCGGGCGACCGCCTATCTGCGGGCGGGTCTGGAGAAGGGTTGCTTTCCGGGGCGCGGCCTGGGCGTGCCGGATCACTTCCCCGCAGCCTTCAGAAGCAAGTGACGCTCCGCCGGCGACGGCGCAATGCCTTTTCCAGAGTACGGTCCGTCGTGTAGAGCCTCGCGCCCAGAACATCGGCCGTCGCGGCGGCAAAGCGGTCTGCGAGCGATGCATCCTCGATGGCGGAAAGCTCCGCGACCCGCCGAGCCGTGGCAAGGTCAGGGGCATGCAGCGATACTCGAAACGCGTCGAGGAGCGCCACGGGATCGACACCGGTCGAGCGCCGGTAATCGCGCGAATGCTCCAGGACCTCGGCCAGATTCACGACGGAGATCCAGAGAAGGATTCGTCCCTCGGCCGATGCGTTCAACAGCGCGACGATCTCGGCATGGGATCGTCTCTCGGGATCGAGGCGGGCGAGCA
This sequence comes from Thermoanaerobaculia bacterium, assembly GCA_050745345.1. Classification (GTDB taxonomy): domain Bacteria; phylum Acidobacteriota; class Thermoanaerobaculia; order UBA5066; family Gp7-AA6; genus DATBFU01. The sequence continues at coordinate 3,117 of JBOGJK010000017.1, read as the reverse complement.
AGACGCCGGCGTCAAGGACGCCGGTGCGAGTGTTCGGCAATCCTGGCCCGCCTCCTCGCTTCGTGCAGCTCCTCAACGGGATCGCGACCCGTTCGCGCGAACCACCCGTAGCCCTTTTCCAAGGCCCGCTCCATCTCCGCTTTCGTCGCGCGGCGCAGCACGATCGACTCCCGAGGGGACATTTCCACTTCGACACGCAGCAGGTCGCCTGGTTCCAGCCGGAGCCTGCGGCGGACGGAGGCGGGAATCACGACTTGCCCGCGGGACGAAAGTCGCGTCGTGGCGCTCTTCATTGATGTAAGATACTCCGTCTTACAATCGAGGGCAAGGGTGTGGCGGTCCAGGTCAGCCGGGGATCTCCTCGAAGATCCCGAGTGCCTTGTTCTTGCGCGCGCGCTCCGCGGGCAGGCACATGCCGTTCATCGCGATGTAGACGCCGGGCGGCAGGATCTGCGCGAAGGAGAGAGCGCTGCCGAGATTGAAAAGGCCGTCGGAGCTCCCGAACGCGTAGGGCACCATCGCCCCGGTCAGCACGATGGTCTTGCCGGTCCGACCCGCCGCGAGCACGCGCGCCGTCTCGACCATCGTATCGGTGCCGTGCGTGATGACGATCCGGGCCTCGGGAGTCTGGCGGCAGTTGGCGAGGATCGTCTCCCGGTCGGCGTCGGTCATCTCGAGGCTGTCCACCATCATGACCGTGCGCACGGCGACTTCGAGCCGGCACCGGCCCAGGCGCAGCATCTCGGAGACGTGCGTGTCCTTGAAGTAGAGGGTGCCGGCGAGCTCATCGTACTCCTTGTCGAACGTGCCACCGGTGATGAGGACCCGGATTGCCATGCGTGCCTCCCGGAGCGCCGGCCCGGATGATAGCCCGCCACTTCATCCCGGCGCGTGACAGCGCGGGGCCAACTCGGAATTCTTGCGTTCACCGGCCAGAGTGCAGCAAATCCGCAACGACCCCCTGGCCGCGCCCGGGCGGCGTACACTGTGGAGGAACGGATTTCCGGGAGTGCCGGCATGACGTCTCCGACGCGAGTGCTCTTCATCGCCGTCGATGCGGGGGACAAGGACCTCATCGAGAAGTGGGCCGGGGAGGGTCTGCTCCCGACGTTCCGCTCCCTTCGGGCTCGCGCGGCCTGGGGCCCGACGGCCAACCCCACCGGCCTCTTCGTGGGCGCCATCTGGCCCTCCTTCTGGACCGGCCTCTCCCCCGCCCGGCACGGCCGCTACTGCTTCTCGCAGCTCCGCACGGGGACCTACGACCATTACCAAGTCACGCCCTTCGACACGCGGGGCGAGCCTTTCTGGGACGCCCTGAGCCAGGCGGGCCGGCGGGTCGCGGTCCTGGACGTCCCCAAGACGCGGTTGAGCCGAAACCTGAACGGGATCCAGATCGTGGACTGGGGCACGCACGACCCGGAGCTGGGAGTCCAGACGTGGCCCGAGTCGCTGGCCGGTGACGTCGAGTCCGTCGTGGGCCGGCACCCGGTCGGACAATGCGACGAGTACCTCCAGCGCGAAGCGGCCGGGCTCCTGGGTCTTCGTGACGCCCTGGTGCGAGGCGTCGAGATGAAGTCGCGCCTCGCCGAGCACTTCCTCGGGCAGGGCGGATGGGATCTGTTCCTCACGGTGTTCGCCGAGAGTCATTGTGCGGGTCACCAGTTCTGGTCCTTGCACGACCCCGCCCACCCCCGCCACGATTCCGCCGCCGCGAGGTCGCTCGGCGACCCCCTCCGGGACGTGTACGTCGCCATCGACGCCGCCATCGGCAGGCTGCTCGCCCGGGCGACGCCGGACACCGCCGTCTTCGTGCTCGCGAGCCACGGGATGGGCCCTCACTACGACGGCACGTTCCTGCTCGAGGAGATGCTGCGCCGTCTCTTCGCTCCGCCGGAGGTGCCCCGGAGCCGGAAGACGCTCGCGCGCGCGGCCGAATCGGCCTGGCGAACACTCCCGCTTCCCGTCCAGAAGCTGCTCCGTCCCTTACGAGGGCGCGTCAAGCGCACGCTCGCCGACGCGGTGAGCCACCCGGAGCTCTCGACCCTCCCTTGCTTCGTCACCCCGAACAACGACGTGTACGGGGGCATCCGCGTCAACCTCGCCGGGCGCGAGCCGGAAGGGCGCGTCCGCCCCGGCGCGGAGTACGACGCCTTCTGCGAGTCGCTGACGCGCGACCTTCTCGCCTTCGTCAATCTCGACTCGGGCCGTCCCCTCGTGCGGCGTGTCCTCCGAACGGCCGACCTCTACGGGGGCGAGCGCCTGGAGGACCTCCCGGACCTGATGATCGAGTGGGACCGGGAAGCCCCGATCGCGACGGTCCATTCGCCGAAGACCGGCGTCATCCGCGGGGTCTTCGGAGGGATCCGGACGGGCGACCACAAACCGGAGGGAATGATCTTCGCGCTCGGGCCGGGGATTGCGCCCGACCCCTTGCCGAAATCCGTCTCGGTCGAGCAGTTCGCGCCGACGATCGCCTCGCGGCTGGGGGTCCCGCTGCCGCAGGTGGACGCGGTGGCGGTCCCGGAGCTCGCTCGAACCGACGGCCGATCGGGCGGCTCCGCCGGCGCCTAGCCGGATTATTGACGGACACCCGGCCGAAACAGGGCCAAGCGAATGACCCGGCGCGGTTGAATATGCCGTTCACTCCTTCAGGACCGGTGGAGAGTGTCCGCGACAGATCGGAGCGGCGGCCGGAGTCGTTCGTGAATAATGCGGGCCGGCCCGACGCAGGTTCGCGGCGATGCTCACGGTCCTGATCGCCACGCACAACGGCGCTGGCACGCTGCCCGAGGTGCTGGAGGCCTACGGCCGCCTCCACTCGCCGGAGGGCGGCTGGAAGCTCGTCATCGTGGACAACGCCAGTACGGACGAGACGGAAAGAGTCCTCCGGTCCTTCGCCCGTCTCCTCCCCCTCCTCTCCATCCACGTCGCCGAGCAGGGGCAGAACCTCGCGCGCAACCGGGGGCTGGCCGAGGTCGCGGGCGACCTCGTGGTCTTCGCCGACGACGACGCGCTCCCGCACGCCGATTGGCTGGCGCGGCTGCGGGCGGCCGCGGATGCCCATCCGGACTTCGGTCTTTTCGGCGGCGCAGTCCGGCCGAGGTGGGAGGTCTCTCC
>JBOGJK010000016.1:0-7955 GCA_050745345.1 Thermoanaerobaculia bacterium | reverse complement strand
AGCATACAATCTCCCGGCGCATCGCCATGCCGCTTGCCGTGGGGAACCGCCTCGGGCGCAGATTCTGTCGGCGGGCCTCGGCGTGACGCTTCCCACCGGGAGCCGCGAGAAGGGGCTGGGCGGCGGCGCGACCGCGTTCTCCCCGTTCTTCGCCTGCGCGAAGGGCGTGGGGGCGGTCATTCCTTCAGACGCGTTTCGGGGCAGAGCTTTCGACCGACGCCGATCGCCGGGCATCGGAGCTCTCCAGCTCGCGCTCTCGCGAGGCGGGCCGGTCATCCGCCGAAGAGCGTTGGCCCCTTCGAGAGGCTCCAGATGAGCAGTCCCGCGCCGAGCAGTCCCATGTAGACGGCGAAGGGGCGAAGCGTTCGGGTCTTGAGGTAGCGCAACAGGAAGCGGACCGCGAGGTAGCCGACGGCAGCGGAAGCCGCAAAGCCGACGGCGAGCGCGTCGCCGCCGATCGGCGGCTCCGGGTGGCGGCGCAGGTTGAGGAGCGCATTGGCCCCGGCGCCCAGGATGATCGGAAGAGCCAGCAGGAAGGAGAAGCGCGCCGCGTCCTCGCGCGAGAGCCCGCGCACGCGTCCGGTCGAAATCGTGAAGCCGGAGCGGGAGAAGCCCGCCATCAGCCCCGCCGCGGCCTGCGCAGTGCCGACCCAGACCGCGTCGCCAAAGTTGAGCTGCGCAAGGGCCCGCCCATGGCCGGCCCACCGCTGTCCGACCGCCTCGGCCAGGAGAAAGTAGACGCAGGCGACGAGCATCGAGACGCCGATCAGCGCGACCGAGCGCAGCCTCTCGAATGTCTCCAGCAGGAATAGGCCCGCGAGCACGCCGGGGAGGGTCCCCACGAGGATCGGCATCGCGAGCGCGCGCGCCGCCGGGTCGCGCGGCGGCCGTCTTCCCGCCCAGAGGAAGGCCTCCGAGACGATCGCCAGAAGCTCCCGCCGCGTCGCGAGGATCAGGGCAAGCACCGTGCCCAGGTGGAGCACCAGGTCGAAGGCGAGCGTCACCGCGTCGTTCCTCATTCCGAGCAGCGCCTGGACCAGATACAGGTGCGCCGTCGAGGAGATCGGGATGAACTCTGTGGCCCCCTGGACGGCGCCGAGCAGGAGCGCATGGGCGAGCGGCACGACTCATTATGCCGGGTCGGACATCTTTTGTCCGAGCACGGGTGGAGACTGAAGACGATGGGCGAAGTTCACCGGATCGCACTGTGGCGGGCGCGGCGGGCGGCGAAGGACGATGTCCTCGTCGGGGCGCCTCCCTTCGTGCTCGAGGAGCCGTGCCCGGGCTGCGGACAGCGCCGGGTCGCCACCATGGTGTGGCGCCGGCCCTCCTCCACCTCTCTGCCCGCACCCCTGCCGCGCATGGAACCGCATTTCCTCTGCCGGGACGGCGAGGTCGTCTGGCAGGAGGTCACGGACGCGGGGATCCCTCTCTCCCGCTGGTCGGAGATCCTGGGGCGCTTCGAAGCAGAGCGCGAGAGCGGCTAGATCCCTTCAATGAGTGACTTCTTCACGAATGAGTCAAGTTTTTGGTGGCTGGTTGGAGTTGAGCGGATTGGCAGATTTGATGGATCTGGGTATCGAGTTCTTCGAAGGCGTGCCGTAAGGGAGCTACGCCCGTCGTTCAAGGGCCGGCGCCAACTCTCGTCGGTTTGAGGCGAAGCTTCGTTAGGAGTCTGTCCGAGTCATTCCCTACTGCGCGCGGCGATGCTCTCGCTGCGAGCGGAATGCTCGAAAAACAGGTTGTGCGGCGTAGCCGGGCTACGCCTCCGCCCGGTCTGCGCTCCCGCTCTCGCGTCGGCCTCCCTGCGCTCGCGACGGGCCTTCCTCGGACAGACTCCTCGCGGCGCCTCCAGCTCGCGGAGGGACGGCTCGCCCCTCCGGCGTGACGAAGTCCGTCCCGCTCGGGATCAACGGGGAGCGATAACATCTGCGCCGCGCCGCCGTAGAGAGAGGGGCAAACCCTTCATCGAGGAGGAAGCGTGACGCTGCGCGCCTGGAGCCTTCTGGCCGGTCTCGTTCTCGCCGCCGCCCCGAGCGCCGCGGAGAACCACGGCATCGACCCGGCGGACATGGACCCGTCGGCCAGCCCCTGCCGCGATTTCTACCAGTACGCCGACGGGGGATGGCTGAAGAAGAACCCGATCCCCTCGGACTATCCGAGCTGGGGCGCCTTCTACGAGCTCGACGAGCGCAACCGCGAGACGCTGCGCCAGATCCTGGAGAGGCTGGCGAAAGAGCGCTCCACGGCGGCCCCGGGGTCCGAGGAGCGCAAGCTCGGCGACTTCTACGCCGCCTGCATGGACGAGAAGGGGATCGAGGCGCGGGGGATCGGGCCTCTCAAGCCCGAGCTCGAGCGGATCGGCCGGATCTCGAGCCTGCCCGCGCTGCAGGCCGATATCGCCCGGCTCCAGACGCGCGGCGCCAACGCGCTCTTCCTCTTCGGCTCGGAGCAGGACCGCAAGAACGTGACCGACGTCATCGCCGCGGCCTTCCAGGGGGGCCTGGGGCTTCCGGACCGCGACTACTACACGAAGACCGACGAGGACTCCCGGGAGCTGCGCGCGAAGTACCGCGCGCACGTCGCGAAGATGCTCGCGCTCGCCGGCGACTCCAGGGAGAAGGCGGCCGCGCGCGCGAACTCGATCCTCGCGCTCGAGACGAAGCTCGCGGAGGCCTCGATGACGCAGGTCGAGCAGCGCGACCCGGACAAGACCTACAACAAGATGGGGCCGGCGGAGCTCGCGGCGCTCACGCCGAACTTCTCGTGGACGGCGTTCTTCCGGGACCTCGGCGCTCCCGCCGTGCCGGCGGTCAACATCGGCCAGCCGAAGTTCTTCGAAGCGGCCAGCCGGCTCTTGAAGGAAGTCCCGGTCGAGGATTGGAAGAGCTACCTGCGGTGGCACGCCTTGAGCGCCGCCGCGCCGTACCTCTCCTCCCGCTTCGTCGAGGAGGATTTCGACTTCAACGGCCGGACTCTCCAGGGCACGCTCCAGATCCTGCCGCGCTGGAAGCGCTGCGTCGCCTCGACGGACAGCGCGCTCGGCATGGCCCTGGGAAAGATCTACGTCCAGCAGCATTTCCCGCCCGAGTCGAAGCGCCGCGCCGACGAGATGATTCGCAACTTGCGAGAGGCGTTCGCCGACGACATCCGGACGCTCCCCTGGATGGGGGAAGCGACCCGCGAGGCCGCGCTCGAGAAGCTCGCGACCTTCGATCCCAAGATCGGCTACCCGGACAAGTGGCGAGACTACTCCCCCTACGCGGTCGAGCCCGGGGCCTATCTCGCCAACGTCGCCGCCGGCGTCGAGTTCGAGTACCGCCGCGACCTCGCCAAGATCGGAAAGCCCGTGGACCGCACGGAATGGGGGATGACTCCGCCCACGGTCAACGCCTACTACAACCCGCAGAAGAACGAGATCGTCTTTCCCGCCGGGATCCTACAGCCCCCCTTCTTCGACGGCCGGGCGGACGACGCCGTCAACTACGGCGGCATCGGCGCCGTCATCGGGCACGAGCTGACGCACGGCTTCGATGACCAGGGGCGAAAGTTCGACGCGCAGGGAAACCTGAAGGACTGGTGGACGGCGGAAGACGCGAAGAACTACGAGAAGCGGGCGGCGTGCGTCGAGAAGCAGTTCTCCGGCTACGTCGTCGAGGGGGACCTCCACGTCAACGGGAAGCTCGTGCTGGGCGAGTCGATCGCCGACCTGGGAGGTTTGAAGATCGCTCACGCCGCCCTCCGCCGGAGTCTCGCGGGAAAGCCCGAGCCGGAGAAGATCGAAGGCTTCACCGCCGACCAGCGCTTCTTTCTCTCCTGGGCGCGGGTCTGGGCCGCCAACGACCGGCCCGAGTTCGCGCGCCTGCTCACGAACACTAACCCGCACCCGCTCGACCGCTTCCGCGCGATCGGCGCCCCGTCCAACCTGCCCGAGTTCGCGACGGCCTTCTCCTGCAAGTCGGGCGACCCGATGGTGCGCCAGGAGACCTGCGCGATCTGGTAGCGGGTGACGGGGTCAGGTCCGTGAAGATCTGATCCTCTCGCAGGATCGCAAGAGGAGAGATCTGACCCCATGGTCGAGGCTGTGGCGGCCCTTTTCGGGATCGTGAGCGTTTACCTCTCCGTCCGCGAGAACATCTGGAGCTGGCCGACGGCGATCGTCAACGTCTCGCTCTACATCCTCGTCTTCTTCCGGGCGCGCCTCTACGCCGACATGGCGCTCCAGGTCGTCTACATCGCGATCTCGATCTACGGCTGGTACGAGTGGCTCCACGGCGGCCGGGGACATGCGCGGCTTTCGGTCTCCCGCGCGAGCCCGCGGCTCGGCCTGGCGCTGCTGGGAATCGCCGCCGCGGCAAGCGTCCTCCTCGGAACGCTCCTCTCCCGGCACACCGACGCCTCGCTGCCTTTCGTCGACTCTGCGGCAACGGCCACGAGCCTCATCGCGCAGTGGATGATGGCCCGCAAGATCCTCGAGAACTGGATCGTCTGGGTCGCGGTGGACGTCGTCTACGTCGCCATGTTCCTCTACAAGTCGCTCTATCTCACGGCCCTTCTCTACGCGGTCTTCCTGATTCTTGCCGTCATGGGGTACCGGCAGTGGAAGAGGTCGCTCGGGGTCGCTTCTGTAGCCGAGTCCCCTCGCGGCAAGATGACAAGATGAGAGATCCGACGCCCCCGCCGAAGGACATTTTTTTGACCTCTCCCGTCGAGCTCGCGCGCAAGATCCTGTGGGATAAGCACTTGGCCTCTGGTCCCCCGTTTGCTACAAAAGACAACGGGAGTGATCGAGCAGTGGACACGGCGACCGTCTACGACGTAACCCTCGACCAGGCCGGGATGGACTGGCAGAAGGCGGGCCCCCTCTTCGAGCGCTACGCGATCGGCCTGACGGGTCGCGTGGACCGCCGCTGGGCCGACTGCTTCGCGAAGGTGACCCGGGAGCGCCCGAACCTCGCGCGCTTCCGGCTGGAGCCGGCCGCGGGTCAGGTCTCTTTCACCTGCCGCGCCACGGATGGCCCGGCCGAGGTCATGGGTGTCCTGAAGCGCCTCGAGGAGATGATCGGCCTCGTCAACGAGGCGGCCACCCTCGCCGCGAAGGCCGAGCTCGAGCAGGCTCACTCCAGGTCGCGCGGCGCGGCGTCAGCCGAGCCCGCGCACGGCGCCGGCGCCCTGGCGGCCGGGCTCTTCGCCCGCCTCTCGCGGCGCTGACCGCGCCCTCGCGCCCGACTCCCCCCGGGCGAGCGCTCGGATATCCTCGGCCAGATGGCGGCCGAGCCTTCTGTCGAGTCGATCCGGGCCCGCTTCCCGGCCCTCGAACGGCGCCAGGACGGCATCCCGGTCGCCTACTTCGACGGGCCCGGAGGCACGCAGGTCCCGCGGGAAGTGGTGGCCGCGATGGAGGAGTACCTGCTCCACCACAACGCCAACACGCACTGGCTCTATCCCACGAGCGCCGAGACCGACGCGTCGATCGCGGCGGCGCGGCAAGCCCTCGCGGACCTTGTCAACGTCTCGCCCGCGGAGATCGCCTTCGGGGCGAACATGACGACACTCACCTTCCACCTCGCCCGCGCGCTCGGCCGGCGGTGGGGGCCGGGGGATGAGGTCGTCGTGACGGAGCTCGACCACCACGCCAACATCGATCCGTGGCGCGCGCTCGAGCGGGAGCGGGGTGTCGCGGTTCGCATGGCGAAGATGCGGCCCGAGACCGGGCAGCTCGACCCGGAAGACCTCGAGCGGGCGATCGGGCCGCGCACGCGGCTTCTCGCCATCGGCGCCGCCTCCAATGCGCTCGGCACGATCAACGACCTGTCCCGGGCCGCCGCGCTCGCCCGCTCCGCCGGGGCGCTCCTGTTCGTGGACGCCGTGCACTCGGCGCCCCACGTCCTGCCGGACGTCCGCGCGCTCGACTGCGACTTCCTCGCGTGCTCCGCCTACAAGTTCTACGGCCCGCACGTCGGAGTGCTCTACGGCCGCCGGGGCCTGCTCGAGGCGCTCGACCCCCCGCGCGTCGAGCCGGCCCCCGCTGAGCCGCCGGAGAACCTGGAGACCGGAACCCAGAACCACGAGGGGATCGTCGGCGCGGCGGCCGCCGTGGACTTTCTCGCCTCGCTCGGGAAGGCCCCGGGCCTCTCCCGGCGCGCGGCGCTCGAGAGGGCCTACGCCGCTCTCGGCGAGCGCGGCGAGCGGCTGTTCGAGCGGCTCTGGAAGGGGCTTGCCGCGGTCCCCGGTATCACGCTCTACGGCCCGCCGCCCGGGTTACCGCGCACGCCGACGGTCTCGTTTGCCTTGGCCGGGCTCTCCTCCGACGGGGTGGCCAAGGCCCTCGCCCGGCGAGCGGTCTTCGCCTCCAACGGCGACTTCTACGCGATGACCGCGGTCGCCCGGCTGGGCCACGCGAAAGACGGGGTCGTGCGCGCCGGCTGCGCCGCCTACACGACCGAGGAAGAGATCGACCGGCTCGTCGAAGGGGTTCGCGAGGCGGCGGGGAGGAGCTGAGAGCGCCGCGAAATTTACGCCCTCACCCTGCCCTCTCCCGGGGGGAGAGGGTCAAAGGCACCCAGCTCCGCCCCCGCACCTTTCCCTCTCCGGAGGGAGACGGTTTAGCGCTCCCACCAATACTTCGGGCGCGGGATCGTGCTTCCCACCTCGACGAGCGTCGCGGCGTCGTAGAGCCGGCCATTGACCATCGTGTACCGCACCTTCTCGCTCTGGCGGATGTCGGCGAGCGGGTCGCCGTCGATGACCGCGATGTCGGCGAGCTTGCCCGGCTCGAGCGACCCCAGATCCTTCTCCATGCCGAGGTAGGTCGCCCCGTTTGACGTCGCGCAGCGCAGCGCCTCGTGCGGCGTCATCCCGCCCTGCACGAACATCCACATCTCCCAGTGGGCCCCCAGGCCCTCGCGCTGCCCGTGCGCGCCGTCTTGGATCGAGACCCCGGCGTCGAGCAATTGCCTGGCGACCTTCGCGTTGTTCATGTGGTTGAAGTCGTCCTCCGGCGCCAGGATCCGCCGCCGCGAGCGCGGGTCGAGCACGAAGGGGGGCACGAACTTCGAGAGCCTCTCATGCTCCCAGACGTTGCCGTGCTGGTACCAGTAGTTCTCCCCAAACAGACCGCCGTAGCCGACGATCAGGGTCGGCGTGTAGCCGACGCCGTTGGAGGACCAGAGCTGCACGACATCCTTGTAGATGCGCGCGACCGGGATGGAGTGCTCGATCCCCGTGTGGCCGTCGACGACCATCGTCATGTCGTGCTGGAAGAGCGATCCCCCTTCGGGCACGACCATCATCTGCGTCTCGCGCGCCGCCGCGAGCAGCTGTTGCCGCTGCTCCCGACGCGGCTGGTTGTAGCTCTTGACGCTGATCGCGCCGACCGCCTTCATCCGGGAAAGGTGCGCGCGGGCGTCGTCGAGAGAATCGACTTCCGCCTTGAAGTCCCCCGCGGCGCCGTAGAGGATCGTGCCGGTCGAGTAGATCCGAGGAGCGCGCAGCACCCCCGCCCTCCCCATCTCGCTCGCGGCGAAGATCTCCTCGGTGGCGTGAGAAGGGTCGTGGATCGTCGTGACGCCGAAGGCGAGCGCCGCGTCGGTGTCCCAGTTCTGCTGCGGCACGATGCCGTCCTTGCCCATCCCGCCGTGCCAGTGCACGTCGATGAATCCGGGGAGCACCGTCTTGCCCTTCACGTCCGCCACGCGCGCGCCGGGCGGCACGGGGGTCTGCCCCGCGGGGCCCACGGCCGCGATGCGGTTGCCCTCCACGACCACGGTGCCGTTCTCGAGCACCTCGCTCCCCTTCATCGTCACGACGCGCCCGCCGACCAGGGCGATGGAGCCCTTCGGCGCGTCGGCGGCGGCCTCGAAGCCGATCTCCAGACCCTTCTCCGGCGCCTCGGGCAGCTTCTCCGGCGCGCCGGCCAGGAAGGCGAAGGAGTCCGTGAGGCTGCGCGTGAAGAG
>JBOGJK010000015.1:0-1783 GCA_050745345.1 Thermoanaerobaculia bacterium | reverse complement strand
AGGCACCATCGGACGCGGGCTCTGTCGGTACTGAAACCACCAAGGGTGTGGCTCGACCGCGCCGAGATCCCGCACTCGCTCTGGCGAAGGAAGGTGGTCCGCCCGGTATCGCAACTGCGCGTACTGGCGACTCCACCAGAACGCGGTGTCGGCGGGACGGTCGCGGTAGCCGAACTTCTGGGCGAGCTCGCGCGCCCGGTCCTCGAGCGCTTCGGAAGTCTTCGGAAGGGGCGCGAGGCCCAGTTCCGTCGCGTAGGGCGCGAGCGCCAGGATCGCGAGGAGAACGGCGAGCACGCCGCCGAAGAGCGTCCACGCTCTGCCGGCCGAGAGCGCTCCCTCCTCTCCAGCCGCCGCGACCATTTCGGGTGACGGCGTCTCCCCGGCCGCGAGCGCCGCCGCAAGCGGATCGCCTCCCGGCAGCGCCGCCGCCACCTGGGCGACCGAGAACGGACGCCGCCCGGGATCCTTCTCGAGGCAGCGCAGGATCACCCGCTCGACCACCGGGTCGAAGCCCGGCGAGACCGTCGAGGGCGAGGCCGGAGCCTCCTCCGAGTGCTTGCGCTTCAGCTCCTGGAAGCTCGCTCCCTCGAAGGCCTTCTTTCCCGTGTAAAGCTCGTAGAGCACGAGGCCGAGCGCGTAGATGTCGGTGCGGATCGAGGCGCCCTTGCCGGAGAGCTGCTCGGGCGCCATGTACGCGGGAGTCCCGGAGACCTCCCCTTCGGTCGCCTCCCCAGCCGCCACGGCGAGGCCGAAGTCGGTGATCTTCGCCCGGCCCCGGCCATCGATCATGATGTTGGCGGGCTTCAGGTCCCGATGGAGCACGCCCTTGTCGTGCGCCGCGGAAAGTCCCGCGCAGATCTCACGCGCGATGTCCAGCGCCTTGTCGGGCGGGAGTCGGCCGATCCGCCTCAACAGAGAAGCCAGGTCCTCCCCGTCCACGTACTCCATCGAAAGGTAGTGCTGGCCCTGCATCTCGCCGACGTCGTAAACGCGGCAGACGTTGGGGTGGGAGACCTGCCGCGCGATGCGGACCTCGGCATAGAAACGCTCGAGACGCGCGGAGTCGCTCGCGAGCATCCGAGGGAGAAACTTCAGCGCGACGGGTTGGCCGAGCTTCAGGTCATCGGCGCGATAGACCTCGCCCATTCCGCCGCGGCCCAGAAGGCCGATGATCCGATACCGCTCCGCCAGGACCGAGCCGGGGGTGAACCCGCCCGGGTCGATCGAGTCCGAGGAGGCGAGCCGGCCAACGGGCGATGAGGAGGGGCTGCGCCGTCGCGCGGCCTCCGCCACGGAAGGACTCGCGAGATTCGTCGCCATCTGCGAGGCCGAGGAAATCGCCTCGCCACAGGAAGGGCAGAAGCGCGAGCCGTCAGGAATTTCCGCCGAGCAGCTCGAGCAGCGGATCACGTTCCGCGAATCCTATCGTATGGCGTCGGGTAATGCCTGTTGCGTCGAAGTTCGCCGCGGCGCGGGAATAGAATCCGGTCATCTCATGCCGTTGTCCCCCGGGACTCGTCTCGGACCTTACGAAGTCGTCTCGCCGCTCGGCGCCGGCGGGATGGGCGAGGTGTACCGAGCGCGGGATACCCGTGTCGACAGGCCGGTGGCGCTCAAGGTGCTGCCGGAAGAATTCTTCGAAGATGAAGAACGGCGCGCCCGCTTCGGGCGCGAGGCCAAGCTGCTGGCGAGCCTGAACCACCCGGGCATCGCCGTTCTTTACTCATTCGAAGAAAGCTCCGGGCGCCATCTGCTGGCGATGGAGCTGGTCGAGGGCGAGGAC
>JBOGJK010000014.1:0-2117 GCA_050745345.1 Thermoanaerobaculia bacterium | reverse complement strand
AGAGAATCGTCCCGAAGGAGAAGATGTCGGAGCGGTGGTCGGCGGGCTTACCCCGTACCTGCTCGGGCGACATGTAGTCCACCGTCCCCATCACCGCGCCAGGCTCGGTATGACGCGAGGCGGTTGGGGTGCTCGTCCCCTCCTCGGCCGCAGCAGCCTCGATCCTCTTCGCGAGGCCAAAGTCGAGGATCTTGACGTGGCCGTCCCTGGTGACGAAGAGGTTCTCGGGCTTTAAGTCCCGGTGGACGATCCCTTTCGCGTGCGCGGCCGAGAGGCCCCTGGCGATCTGCAGCGCGTAGTCGACCGCCTGCCGCTGCGGGACGAGCCCCGCATCCAGCTTGTCTCGAAGCGTCCCTCCTTCGAGAAGCTCCATGACGGCGTAGGAGACGCCTTCCTGATTCCCGAAGTCGAAGATCGAGAGGATGTTGGGGTGCGAGAGTGCTGCCACGGCGAGTGCCTCGCGCTCGAACCGCGCCAGAGCGTCCGGGTCCCTCGCGAACGAGTCCGGAAGGACCTTGACCGCCACTTCGCGGCCGAGTCGCGTGTCCCGCGCCCGGTACACCTCGCCCATCCCACCCGCTCCGAGGGGGGAGAGGATCTCGTAGGGGCCGAGCTTTGATCCTGCGGCCAGCGTCATCGCAAATCCGAAATCCGAAATCCGAAATCCGAAATCCGAAATCGGTAAACCAGCGTTATCTCACGACTCCCGAGTCCACCTTCGCCTATGGCAACGTCTTGAGCGGTCGGATCCGCCGAATCGCCTCGAAGTCCCGGTCATCATGAAGCAGTGGCACCGCGTGCTCCAGGGCAACCTGCGCCACGACGCAGTCGAGGGTGCTCCTCACGGTGAGGCCTCTCCTTCGACACTCGTAGTAGATGCGGGCGGCTTCCATGTGCGATCCGATTGGATCGCGCAGATGGAGGATCCTCTGGCCGGACAGGTAGCGTTTCAAGACCCGCCAGTCCTTCTCGTCCCGGGCTCCCTGCAGCACTTCCTGGACGATCTCGGCCGTCAGGGCCACCTCCACTTCCTCAGAGAGCATCCGCTCCAAGAAAGCGCTCACCGGGGTTGTCTTGCCCTTCAAATAAGGAAGCAACGCCGAGGTGTCGACCAGGATCATCGGGCGGTCCGCAGCGCCTTGTGGTCGTAGCCTTCTGCGAAGCGCACTCTCCCTTTGAGATCCCGCAAGGACCTCCGGTGCCGCACCCGGATCAGCTCGCGGAGAGCCTCGTCCACGAGCCCCTTCTTCGTCTTGGCGGCACTGTGCCGGAAGGCCTCTGCGACCAGGGCGTCGTCCAGAACGATGTTGGTTCTCATATCCACCTCATGATGTGTATGAGTATACACCTTTCCCATCCCACCCGCTCCGAGGGGGGAGAGGATCTCGTAGGGGCCGAGCTTTGATCCTGCGGCCAGCGTCATCGCAAATCCGAAATTCGAAATCCGAAATCCGAAATCGGCAGACCCATCCCGCCCGCGCCGAGAGGCGACAGGATCTCGTAGGGACCGAGGCGCGCGCCCGCAGAGAGTGTCACGGAGTTCCCCTTGGCTGGAATTCTAGTCGCTTGAAAGGCGATGCGGCCCATCACCGAAGGGGATCTCTACCGCAGGTGGCGAAAGGCGTTGGTCTTCGCGGCGATCCAGACGGTCTCCCCCGGCGTGAGGCGCGTGACGGCGGCGAGCGTCACTTCGCGCTCGCCACGAGCTTCTGGAACCGCGGGTTCGAACGCAGCGGGTCGAAGGTCGGGTCGATCTTCAGCCACCCCGGCGAGAGGAGGCCGGGGATCTTGAGGAGTCGCTCGAGCTGGTCGAGCGCCTTCTCCGGCTCGCCCACCAGGATGTAGATCCGCGTGAGGTCGTCCCAGTCGGGATTCTTGGCCACGCCGCGCAATCCCTCCCGAATGGCCTCCTCCTTGCGGCCAAGTAAAGCGAGTGCAATGCCGAGTTCGGCGTGGAGCCCGGCGTTTTCCGGCGCTGCTTTGAGTTGCTCCTCGAAGGCCTTTCTTGCCTCCTCGGCATAGGAGCGCACGCCCGCCACGTCTCCCCGCAGAGCGCACGCGTCTGCGAGGCAGAGGCCCCAGGCGCCCCTATCGTCGTCGAACGCGCTCGGCGTCAG
>JBOGJK010000013.1:0-1895 GCA_050745345.1 Thermoanaerobaculia bacterium | reverse complement strand
GAGGACGAGAACGCCCGGGACGCCGCCGAACTCTACGAGAAGCTCGGCGACGTGATCCTTCCTCTCTATTATGGAGACCGCCCGGGTTGGATCGACGTCATGAAGCGCGCAGTTGCCTTCAACGCGTCTTTCTTCAACACGCATCGCATGGTCGAACAGTACGCTTCCGCCGCCTACCTTTAGTGGGAAGACTTCCGGTTCGCAAGGGTCTTGTCCCCCGTGTCTGAGTCATTTTCATCACGGCCCTGCCGATTCGTTCCCGCAGAATGACCGCCGAGGTGCCGAATGCAAAGAGCCGTGACCCTTCTCCTGGCGATTTTCCTTGCGGCGGCGGGTCTTCGCGCCGAGGTTCGCGAGGTCACGTTGACCGCTTCAGCCGTTTCCTGGGAGGTCGCTCCCGGGACCACGATCGCCGCATACGCCTACAACGGAGCCGTTCCCGGGCCGGAGCTCCGGTTCCGGCCCGGTGATCTGGTCCGAGTCACCCTGATCAACGATCTTCCGGAGCTGACCACGATTCACTGGCACGGCATCGCCGTTCCAAACGGGATGGACGGGGTGCCCGGGGTGACGTCGCCAAAGATTCCGCCGGGCGGGCGCTTCACCTACGAGTTCCCTGCTCCCGAGCCGGGGACGTACTGGTATCACCCTCACTTCGACAGCGCGAGTCAGATCGCTCGCGGTCTCTATGGTTTGCTCATCGTCGAACCGCCCGCCGGCGCGGCACCCGCTTATCAAAAGGAAGTCTCGCTCGTCATCGGCGAAGCGGGGCTTGACGGCCGCACGATGGGCGTGCCCTTCCGAGGGATGGACGGCTCGGGCATGGGTCCCGGAATGGGCGGCCCGGGGATGGGCGGCCCGGGGATGGGTTCGGGCGGTGGCGGGACGATGATGGGAGGCGGGCTGCTGATCAACGGGAAGACCAGCCCGGCGATCCCCGATGTGCGGGTGCGCCGCGGCGACCGCGTGCTCTTCCGGATGGTGAACACCGGAAACATGGTCCACCCCATGCACGTTCACGGGATGCACTGGCTGGTGACCGCCTCCGACGGGTATGACCTGTCCGTTCCCTATCGGAAGGACACCCTGCCGGTCAACGCCGGCGAGCGATTCGACGCCGTGCTGGACGCGGACAACCCGGGAATCTGGATGATCCACTGCCACAACCTCATGCACGCCGGAGACGGAGTCACCGGGCTCGCCTTCCGCCTCATCGTCGAGTGAGATCGATTGACCCCGTGACGGCGGCGTTGCGGACGAGGCACTGAGAAAGGCGACTCGATCCAGTCCGAGAGGCCACGAAGACCCCGGTGAAGGAGAGCAATCCCCTTAGTCCTTGTGGGGCTTGGTTCCGGGCGGATGGGTGTGGGCGCGCTTCGCGGTCTCCGCGGCCCCCGACGTCGTCGTCCGCTCCGCGGCCGCCTCGTGGTGGTGCTCCGCCTCTTCCGCCGCGGCCGCGAGCTCTTTCTCCTCGCCGGGGGTCAACTCCGGCAGGTGACGCAGGAACGCGACGATCTTCCAGATCTCCTCTTCCCGGTGCGTGGGCGAGAACGCCGGCATGCCCGTCATCCGGATCCCGTTGGCGGTGATCCAGAAGAGCTCGCCGTCGGGCCGCTTCTGCACGCGCGGCAGCGTCAGGTCCGGGGCGGCCGGGTTGAGTCCCTGGCCGTACTCGGCCGCGTCCACCCCAGGGGCGCCGTGGCAGCCCAGACAGTTGCCCCGGTAGTGAGAGAGGCCCTCCCGCAGCGTCTCCGGCGAGGAAGCGACCGGGTTCTTCACGAACGGAGCGCGGCGCCGGACGGCGCGGTCGAGCGCGAAACGCGCGAGCGATTCCTCCAGGTTGCCCGGCGGAACGCTCGCCGCGACGTTGAAGGAACCGGTCCAGAGCATCAGGC
>JBOGJK010000012.1:0-1663 GCA_050745345.1 Thermoanaerobaculia bacterium | reverse complement strand
GCCACGGCCGGCGCCGGAAGGAAGCGAGGGGAGACCCCCCGCGCTCCCCCGCTCCGGTGGGAGAGGAGAGCGGCGTCTCCGCCGGCTTTTGCGATATATTCCCGTACGGGAATTGAGCGCCGGGGTCCATAGCTCAGCGGTCTAGAGCCACCGGCTCATAACCGGTCAGACCTCGGTTCGAATCCGAGTGGACCCACCAGACCGTGGGCCTCGAAGGGGTGCGGGGAGCTTTGAGGAGTTCGCAGAGAGAAGAGCAAGACAAGGAAGTTCTGGACGGAAGTCACCGAGGGTGTCCTGCGGGCGGGACACCCTTTTTGTTCTGCCGGGCGGGAGCGGCCCCATGAACTCCGTGCTCGAGCAGCTCTACCGCCTCCAGGACCGCATCCAGTTCGTGCGGGAGCGCCTCCGGGAGCGCGACACGGTGCCGGCCGAGCTAGTCGAGGTGGACCGGGAGTTTCGCGAGAGGGTCGAGGCCGTCGAGAGGCTCAAGGCGCGCCTCGCCGAGGCGGGCAAGGAGGCGCGCAAGGCCGAGGCGGAGCTCGCGGACCACAGAGAGAAACTGAAGAAGTATCAGACGCAGCTGCGCAGTGTGCAGTCTTCCCGCGAATACTCGGCGGTCTTGAACGAGATCGACGGTGTCGAGAAGCTGGTCCGCGCGACCGAGGAGCGGCAACTCTCGCTCGAAGAGGAGATCGAGGCCGCGCGCGCGGACCTGACCGCCCGGGAGCAGAACCTGCCAGCCGAGACCGAGCAGCACGAAGAGAAGCTCAAGGACTGGCGCGCGGCGCAGCGCGCCATCAACGACCAGCTCGCCGCCGCGGAGGCCGAGATCCAGCGCCTCGAGGCGGAGATCTCTCCGCGGGACCGTTCGGAGTTTCACCGGCTGCTCGACAAGAAGAGGGGCCTTGCAGTCTCCCGCGTGATCCAGATCGCCAGCTCCTACTCCTGCTCCGCCTGCCACGTGAAGATCCGGCCCGCGGCGCTCCAGTTGCTCAAGGCCGGCCGCGAGATCGTGTATTGCGACAGTTGCAAGCGGATCCTCTATTACGCGTCGTGAACCGGGAACCGTAAACCGTTAACCGAGAAACATATGGAGCCGACGTCGGTTCACGGTTCACCGTTGACGGTTTACGCCTCATGAAGTTTCGCGCCTACATCGACGGAGCGGCGCGCGGCAATCCGGGCCCGGCGGGCGCGGGCGTCTGGGTCGCGCCCGGAGGAGAGGAGGGGGCCGAAGAACACTTCGAGGCCCTCGGGCGCACGACCAACAACGTCGCCGAGTACCGCGCTTTGCTCATGGCGCTCGCGCGGGCCGGCGAGCTCGGCGCCGAGGAAGTGGAGATCCTCTCCGACAGCGAGCTGCTGGTCCGGCAGGTCAACGGGCACTACCGCGTCAAGGCGGAGCACCTGAAGCCCCTCGTCTCCGAAGCGCTCCGCCGCGCCCGGGGCTTTCGCCGCTTCTCGATCCGACACATCCGGCGCGAGCAGAACCGCGACGCGGACCGGCTCGCCAACCTGGGCGCCGACGCGAGCGAGGTCTCCTAGAGGGAGGCCGCCACGGACCTCTCGGACGCCGAGATCGCCGCCCGCCGCGAGCGAGCCCTCGCCGCGATCGCGCGCGCCGCCGAGCGCGCCGGGCGCGACCCCCGCGAGGTCGCGCTGC
>JBOGJK010000011.1:0-4451 GCA_050745345.1 Thermoanaerobaculia bacterium | reverse complement strand
GGAGATCGCCTTTGCCGCCTACACGAACCATCCGCAGGGCATGGAAGCGGGCCTGGAGGCCGTCGACTACTACGACCCGCCCAATCTGACCTTCCCCTTCGGCAGCTACATCTGTGTGGTGGACATCGACCGGGGCACGGGAGAGGTTAAGATCCGGCGCTTCGTCGCCGTGGACGACTGCGGCAACATCATCAACCCGATGATCGTGGATGGGCAGATCCACGGCGGCCTCACGATGGGGATGGCGCCGGCGCTCCTGGAGGAGATCAGCTACGACGCCGACGGCAACATTCAGGGGGGAAGCTTCATGGACTACCTCGTGCCGACCGCCATGGAGACTCCCAAGTGGGAGACGGACAAGACCGTGACGCCCTCGCCGCACCATCCCTTCGGCGCCAAGGGGGTCGGCGAGTCCGCTACGGTGGGCGCGCCCCCGGCGATCGTCAATGCCGTCGTCGACGCTCTCTCGCACCTGGGAGTGCGGCACATCGACATCCCGATCACGCCGGAAAAGGTGTGGAACATCCTGAAGGAGAAGGGGCTGGCCGAGTAGCCGGCAGCCGAGTCCTCGGTCGCGCGCAACTCGATAGGGCTGTCCCAGCCGCCCGATGAGCCGTCTCGAAACCTTTCGCTGCAGCCGGGGTGCTCAAGCGCGCGGTTGAGCTTGTGCCTCGGACAGCTCGCCGGTGTGGGACGTGACGGCGCAGGGGGGTTTGGAGACAGTCCGGCCGACAGACGCATCCACGCTACGCCCGGGCGTTCGGGTTACCGTCCGTGACTCCGCCCGGGTTTCGGGAAGGCAACGGTTATCAGCTGCGGGCCGACACCGGGAGGCTCAGGGCCTGGGAGCCTTCTCCTTCAGGTAGGCGAGGATACCGGCCTCGGGCAGCCCCGAGCCGCCGGCTCCGAGGTACTCCACGCCCGCGAAGCCGCGTCCCCAGTGCACCGTCCCGCCGTAGCCCGGGCCTTTCCCGATGCCCGATCCGTAACCCCGGTACCCGTGCCGCCGCGGCTTTCTTTTTCTCTTCAAAGTCTCCTTCTGGGTCATCCCGATCCTCCTTGACGTGTTTTGAGCAGACCAGAACCGCCGGCCCCGGGACAGATCCGTTTTCATCAGGCCGCCTGCAAGGGACGCAACTCGGCTACCCTCCACGAGATACGTCGCGAGGCCGCTCCGGGTTTCGCTCGCCAACTGCCGTCTCCTATTGACAATCTATACGTCTCGTGAGAGGTTCCTATAGGCGGTCTTTAGGAGAGGAAATGGCCGGAGAGAAGAGGGGTCTGCTGCAGGGGACACTCGACCTGCTGGTCTTGAAGTGCCTCGCGGGAGGCGCGATGCACGGCCTCGGTATCTCGCGGCGTATCCATCTGATGACCGGGGGAGCCTTCGAGGTCAAGCCGGGCTCGCTCTTTCCGGCGCTCTACCGCCTCGAGCAGGAGAGGTGGGTCGTCTCCGCCTGGGGCAAATCGGAGAGCAACCGCAAGGCGAAGTACTACGAGCTGACGAAGGCGGGGCTAGGGCAGCTCGCGGCCGAAACGCGCCAGTGGAACCGGATCGCGGCGGCGATGGGGCTGGCGCTCGGAGCCGTGTGAACGCCTTGCGGGCGGCGCATCGGCTCCGGAGCCTCCTGCGCAATCTCTTTCGCAGAGGAGCGGTCGAGCGGGAGCTCGACTCCCGAGCTCTCGAGCCACCTGCAAATGCTGGAGGAGGAGAAGGTCGCCGCGGGCCTGTCTCCGGAGCAAGCGCGTCGCCAGGCGCGGATCTCCAGATACCTTCCGAGCCGGACGGCTTCGCCTGATCGGCGCGGGGCTGGCGGCGGGACTCCTGTCCTCGCTGTTGCTCACGGGGCTCCTTTCGAGGCTCCTCTACGGCGTCTCACCGCGCGACCTGCCGACCATCCTGGCCGCCGGGCTGCTGCTTGCGGCGGCGGGTGCCCTCGCCGCCTACCTGCCGGCCCGCCGGGCCATGAGGATCGATCCGATGGGGGCCCTGCGCTGCGAATAACGGGGTCAGATCTCTCGACTTGCCAGCTTGGGCTTTCAAAGATGGTAAGGTGCGAGAGCGGACCCTCTACCCTCTGGCGCAGCCGGGGCGACTTCCTATAGAGTCTGCCGCCAGGGATTCATCGACAAGGAGGTGCCCTCTACGAGGGTCTTCGGCTGCGCAGTCCGTACGCCTGGTTCGAGGTCCGTCTTTTCATTTTGCAGGAGGAAGAGATGGTACAGACGTTTTCCAAGGTGGCCGGCATCGTTCAGCTCGTCCTCGGTCTGCTGGGTCAGTTCCTTCCCGGAATCGCCTCGGCGCTCGGCGCCGGCACGGGCGCGAACATCTTCAACATCATCTCGGGCGGCGTGCTCTCCTACCTCGGCATGAAGGGCACGGAGGGCGCCCAGCGCACGGGCGCGCAGGTCATGGGAGGGTTGAACGGGCTCGTCGGGCTGCTCGGAGTGCTCGGCGTCAACAACCTGGCGGGCATTCCGATGAACCAGGGAATGGGCGGCAACATCGTCAACCTCTTGATCGGCGCGTGGGGCCTCTGGGCCGGTTTCGCGGGAAAGAAGACGGTCGCGGCGTAGGAAATCTCAGTTCGCGAGGCGGGGCAGGGCCGGCGGCGGCGCCTGCCCCTTCTGTTTTGAGGATGGGGGAGACAGTAGACGAATCTCGAGCCGGGTCGCTCTGGCAGATGGACGGCAACATCTCGACGGCATTGCGCCTCGGCCTGCTCGACAACATCCCGCTCTTCCAGGAAGCAAACCCCGCAGGCTTCGAGCGTGGACGGGGGGAGGCCGGTCCTCTGCCTGGCACCCGGCCTTGGCGTTTCCCTTCCCGCTTCTAAGGCGTCGGAGCCGCGACGACCCCCTCGGCGAGGACGATCTCGACGCGCCGATTCTTCGATCGCCCTTCCTTGGTGTCGTTGGAGGCGGCGGGATACCGGGGGCCGTAGCCCTCCGAGGTGATGCGCGTCCCGGCGATCCCTTCTTTGCTCAGAAAGGCGACGACCGAGGTCGCGCGCTCCTTCGAGAGCCTGTTGTTGATCTCGTCCGTGCCGGTGGAGTCGGTGTACCCCTCGACGCGAAGGTTGAGGTCGGGAAAGACCGAAAGCACGCCGCAGAGCTTGGCCAGCGCGACCTGCGCCTCGGGCTTCAGAGTCGCCTTGTTCGTGTCGAAGAGGATGTCGGACAGGCTCACGACGACGCCGCGCGCCGTGTTCTGGGTCTCCGCCACGCCGGCGAGCGCCCCCACCAGCCTCTGTGCGAGCGCATCGCGCTCGGCCCTCGTCCTCTCGTTTTCGGCGGCGAGAGCGGTCATCTGTGTCTCGAGCTCCCGCTTCTGAACGTCGAGCGCCGCGGCCGTGGCGGCCATCTCCGCCTTGGCGCGCTCGGCCTCGTCCTTCTGTATCTCGGCCTGCGAACGCAGCTCCTCAGCGTGCCTTCCGGCCTCCTCGGCCTGCTGGCGTGCGGCCTCGGCTGCGGCCGCGCTCTCCTGCGCGGCGGTCGCCTTCTGGGAAAGCGCATCGACCTCCGCCTTCCGCTTCGCGGCGGCCTCCGCCTCGGCCTTCTCCTGCTGCGCCTTGTACATCGCGCGGCCGGCCGTGGTGACCAGGGCGACCGTGCGGCGGGAGTAGTCGGTCACGGCCTTGCTCGAGCCCCCCGACCCTTGGGAGTTCGTAGCTTGGGCGAGCGTCGTCTGCGCCTCGCCCATCGACTTGGCGTCGTACTTGTCGAGGCCCATGTCCAGAGCCATCTCGACCGCCTTGCGTGCCTGATACAGCTCGATGGGCTCCTGCCCCTGCCAGCGCAGGGCTCCGATCGATTCGCGGTCATGCTTGAGCGCTGGTCCGAACGCCGAGAACGCGAGGGTCGAATTCTTCGCGTACCGGCTCTGGGTCGGGCCGGACCAGAAGACGACCATGTCCGACGGCCGCCAGATGCCCGCGACCGGCTCGGCCGAGACGAACAGGGCGAACTCCTTCATGCCCGTCTGGAACCTTCCGCTGCCGTTCTCTCCGCTCACCCAGAGCTCGCCCAGGTTCTCGACGATGCCGGCCCCGGAGACCGCCCAGAGAACGTAGGCGGTGACGTTGCCTCCGAAGAGGACTGCCGGCTGCATCTTCTGGTACGAGACGTCGATGCGCGCCTGTCCCTCCTTGTGGTTGACGTCGGCTTCGAGGGAAGCCCCCACCGGCGCCCGGCTGGTCGCGGTGAAGGGCACCTCGACGCCGCGCTTGTCGGGGTACTGGACGACGTTGAGCGTAAGCTCCGTGGCCGCCGCGGTCGGTGACGAGGCGATCGCGAGAACGCCCGCGGCCAGTGAGGACAGGAATACGCGAGTCTTGCAAACCATGAGTGACCTACCTCCCTCTCGGATTCGAGCACGAACGGCGGGAACCGTGCGACCTGCCGGATCGCTAATCATGATTCAATCACATCCAGGCGCCTCCGGCGGGACC
>JBOGJK010000010.1:0-12029 GCA_050745345.1 Thermoanaerobaculia bacterium | reverse complement strand
CCTTCGCCCGTGATCTCCGTCGTGATCCCCTGCGTGACCTTGGAGGCCGCGCGGCCGTCCACGAGAACGTTGTATTCCGACTGCCCCAGAAGATCGATGAAGCCCGGCGCGACGATCAGGCCCGTGGCATCGACGACGCGCCTGGCGCGCGCCGCATCGAGCCTTCTCACCGCCGCGATCTTTCCGTCCCGCACCGCAACGTCGGCGACAAACCAAGGCGCCCCCGAGCCATCCACGACGCGGCCGCCCTGGAAGAGCAGGTCGTATTCCGCCGGCTCCGCGGCGGCAAGCAGCAGGAGGAGGGCGGGTAGTGCGATCAGGGCAAGAAGGGTCTTTCTCATGGAGCCAGTCTATGATCGTCGAGGCTCGTTCCCGCGCGGTTCACCCACGCGCGTTCCGAGGGCGAGCAGCAGCAGGAACGGTCGAGAGCAGCGCGCCCGCGAGCGCGTTGCGCGTGCGGGACTTGCGGAGCGAGGGAAGGCGCATGGTCCTGTCGAGATTATGTCGCGGGGCCCGCGCGCCGCGCGAGCGCCGCAGGCGCCCGAGCTACTGAAAGTACCCGTTCACGTCGACGACGAGATGCGCCGTCCCACTCGCCTGATCGAGAAACACCGTGATCTTGCCGAACGCGTCGAGCCCTACGACCGCGTTGTTGGCCCTCGTCTGGCCGGTCCGATAATCCAGCATCGGCACAGGGGAGGACACGAAGAATCGCTCGGCAGAGATTCGCAGGTCGCCGGGAGCCGTCGGTTCCGTCACTGTGAAATTGAACGAGACGGCCTGGGCGTTGTATGGAATTCCACAAAGGCCTGAGACTTGAAACGATTCGAGGGCGCCGGCGTATAGGGGCGAGGGGGAATCCTCCGGATCCGCCGACCGACGCGTATCCATCAGCCGGCACGGCTCGATGGTGTAGAAGCGCACGGGCAAGGACAGTGTTGCCGAGAGCTCGGAGGTGCTCCCATCGGGATCGGTCGCCGTCGCCGTGATCGAGTGGAAGCCGCTTGTCGTGACGGGGAGCGTGACCTCAAAGGTCGTGCCGCAGTCCGCAGCCGTCGTGACGGTTGTCGCTCCGGCGAAAGTGGTGGCCTGGGGCGCTGTGCTCGGGTTGCCGTTCGCGTCGGCGAAAAACTCGATCACATAGGTCGTGCTCGCACGACCCTGAAGACTGCCCCGTATCGTGACCTCGCCAATGCCCGGCGAAGCCCCGGTCAGAACGGGAGCGTTCTGGAGCTGATTCGGTCCAACGTCCACGTCGCAGGGATCGTTGAGCGTCGGGCCATCGCCAACGAGATCGATCCCCAGTCCCGAGTTATTGAAGATCGAGTTACCCGAAATCGTGTTCTGGACCGAGTCGCCGAGCACGACGACGCCGGGGCCTCCGTTGCTGCCAATAGCGTTGGCCGAGAGCGGTGTCCGGCCTCCGATCGTGTTTCCGTCCGACTGCCGGTCGATCGCGATCCCGCCCCGAAGATTGCCGAGCGGCTGGCGGTACTCGTCCGTTCCTATGTTGCTTGAGAGGATCACATTTCGATCGGCGCCGTTGGAAAGGAGGATTCCGTACAAGGCGTTCCGAAGCAGCCAGTTCGACGTCAGATAGTCATCCCCTCCGAGGACGTTGTCGTCGGAGCCGTCCAGGGAAATACCGTTGCCGGAATTCCCACTGAGGAAGTTGTATTGGACGAGGCTCTCCGACGAGCTGCCTCCGAGAAGGAGCCCGTCGGCGCCACTGGCCGTGACGCTGTTGTCGACGATGATGGTCTCGGTCCCGGAGAGAACCGCAATGCCGTAGCGCAGATTTCCCGGCGGGTGGAAGGGGTCGCCGTTGACGTAGCCGAAGCCGACGTAGTTGCCGAGCAGGATGTTCCTGTCGGCTCCCGTCCCCTCAATCCGAATGCCATCTTGGTTTCCGGCAATGGCGTTTCGCAAATTGCCCGGATAGCCCACCCAATTGGCGGCGGATCCAGAGATGAGAACTCCTGCTCCGCCATTGCCTACGAGCCCGCCGCCGTGGTCGAAACCCAGAAAGCATCCCGTGAGGAAGTTACCGCCCCCGCCGGAAATCACTACCGCATTACCGGAGAAACCGTAGATGGAGATTCCTTCTACGGACGTGGAACCGCTCGTAGTTCTGAGCCCGTCGACCCCCGCTCCGGTAGAGGCCCCGTCGATCTCAATTCGAACGAGGCCGTCTCCCGGTTGCGTCGAACCCCGCAGCCCGAGGGGGTCCGTGATGACCGGTAGCGCTGACGCGAGGCGAATCGTCTGCGGACCGGTTTCGATCGCAAAGTCGATCGAATCGGTGCCGGAGCGACCGTTGGCGAACGTGATCGCGTCGCGCAGGGAGCATGCCCCGAGTCCTGTGCTCGCGCATTCGTGAATCGAATCGGATGCGTCGTTGACGACGATGGTATCCGCAGGCACCGTGATCGCTGCTCCAAATAGGATTGCTCCTGAAAGGAGCGACAAAAGCGATGATGGCCGAAGCCATCCGCTCCACCGCAATTTACTGCTGATGTCGCCGTCGCGCGCGCGGGCCGGTGTCGCGACGAGCGGCGTGCTCAACTTCGGCAATCCGGGGTCAGGCATGGCTGTGACCGCGATCTTTTCGCAAGCAAGTATTCACCAATCGGTGGTTTTCAACCAGGGCGGCTTGACGACGAATTGCGCGGCGAACTTCACCTCATCGAGCTCGCAGGGCGCGTCGTCGAGCGCCGTCAGCATGAGAATCGACCGCGTGAAGCCTTTCTTCCTGCCCTGCCGGCAGACGTCCAGGCCCTCCCCGTCGGGGAGTCGCCGGTCCAGCACCAAGAGGTCGTAGTCGTGCAGGTCCATCAGCTCCTCTGCCTCCTCGATCTGCGCCGCCTCGTCGCAGGCGAGCCCCGCGCGTGTCAACGTGCGGGCTCCGATAGGATCAGCCGCGTGTCGAGCCTTCTGTTGTCTCTGGTTCTCTCCGCCGCCGCACCGGCCGAGCTTGTCTCTGGCTACATCGACAAGTACTTCGAGACGTTCCCCAGCCGCTCGACGGAGGCCGGCCGGCACGACCGGGACAAGGAGCTCGAGGACCTGACCCCGGAGAGGCTGCGCAACTGGGTGGATTTCAACCGGAAGACGCTCGAGCGGCTGGACGCGGCCAGGGGCTTGTCTAAGGACGACCGGCTGGACGCGGAGCTTCTCCGCGGGCAGGTCGAGTGGGAGTTGCACCAGCTCGACACGCGCCGGCGTGTTGCCCGGGACCCGCTCTTCTGGACGAACATCGCAGGGAACGCGACGGTGTTTCTGCTGGTGCGCGACGACCGGCCTTTCCCAGAGAGGCTCGCGGCCGCCCGCGCGCGGGTCGAGCAGCTGCCGCGTCTCTGCCGACAGGCGGAAAGCGCCCTTTCGGCGACGCCTCCGGGAGAGATCGCGCCCGACTTCGCTCGCATCGCCTCCGGGCAGGCCCGCGCGTCGGCCCGCTTCTACCGCGAAGGCTTCGCGGGCCTCTTCTCGGGCGCGGAGAAGGCGGCCTCGGCGCGGGAAGCGGCGGAAGCGGCCGCGGCGCTCGAGAAGCTCGCGGCTTACCTCGACGGGCTCGCCACACGGGCCACCGGCTCGCCGTGCCTGGGCGCGGACTACAGGGAGGCCCTGCGGATCGCGACGGGGCAGACCGATCCCGATGCCATGCTCGCCCGCGCCGTGGCGGATCTCGAGGCGAAGAAGAAGGAGACCGCCGCCTACGGCCGCTCGGTCTGGAAGGAGATCTTCCCGGCCGCCGAGCCTCCCGCCTCCGACCGCGAGGTCATCGCGAGGCTCTTCGCGCGAATCTCCACCGACCGCGCGAAGTCGACCGAGGAGCTCGTCGAGGACTACCGAAAGCTGGTGTCGGACTTGAACCACTTCCTGCACGCACGCGAGGTCGTTACGCTGCCCGATCGGCTGACGCTCTACACCGACCGCTCGCCCGGATACTTCGTGGGGCAGAGCGTCGGGGGAGTGTACCCGGCGGGGCCGTACTCGCCCGACGCCAGGACGCTCTGGTTCCTGCCGACACCGCCGGACTCTGCGACGCCGGCCGAGCGGGACGGCTTCTTTCGCGACTTCAACCACCACTTCAACGTCATGATCACGCCGCACGAGATCCTGCCGGGGCACTACCTGCAGTTGAAGGTCGCCGCGCACCACCCGCGCAAGGTGCGGGCGCTCTTTGCCGACGGCGTCTACGTCGAGGGGTGGGGGACCTTCTCCGAGCGGCTGCTCTTGGACCTCGGCTGGGGCGGGCCGCTCGATCGCCTCGCGCACCTGAAGAAGCAGATGGAGAACATCGCCCGCGCGATCGTGGACGTACGCGTGCACACCAGGGCCATGCCGCGCGAGGAGGTTCTGCGCTTCGTCAAGGAGGAGGCGCTCCAGGACGAGCAGTTCGCCTCCAACATGTGGACGCGCGCGATCACGACACCCACACAGATCACGACCTACTGGCTGGGCTACCGGCAGGTGACCGATCTCTTCAACGACTACAGGGCCGCGCGGGGCTCGGCGTTTCGACTCAAGGAGTTCATGGACGCCATGCTGGCCGACGGGCCCCTGCCGGTGGCGCGGTACCGCGAGAAGCTGCTCGCGCCGGTCCGGTAGCCTGTGAGGCTCGCCTCGATCCGGACTCTGGGCGTGACCGGCTCCCGGACCGGGAAGCGAATCGCGGAGACGAGAGTTCGACGAAGCGTCCTTCGAATTCTGCGCGGAAACGTCCTCTGCTCGATCGCGACGGTGACGCGCGACGGCCGCGCGCACGCCAATACGGCCTATTTTGCCTGCTCGGACGAGCTGGAGCTCTATTTCCTGTCGCATCCCGGCGCGCTCCATTGTCGGAACCTGTCCTCCAACCCGTCCATGGCGATCACCGTCTTCGACTCCTCGCAGCGATGGGGCGGCCTCGACCGGGGCCTGCAGCTCTTCGGCCGCTGCCGCGAGGCTCGCGGCCCGTGGCTCCGCCGGGCGGAGCGGGTCTACCAGAGGCGCTTTCCCTCGTATCCACGCTGGAGGGCGGCCCTCGGACGAGAGGATTCGTCGACCGCCCTTCGACTCTTTCGGTTTCTTCCGAGCCGGCTCAAGGTTCTGGATGAGAGAGAGTTCGGCCGGGCGATCTTCGTCGAGGCTCTCGTCGAGAGAAGGCGCTAGAACAGGAATCATTCCAGGGCCGGACGAGCCGAGGACCGCGGAGAGCGCGGCCGCGCGCCCTCGACGCCAGGATCTGCTGATACGATCTCGCGCACTTTCGGAGGTGCGACCATGACTTTGAACCGGCGCCGCTGGCTAGCGACCTCTGGGGCCGCCGCGGTCGGCACTCTGGCCGCCGCCCGGTCCACCACCCGCGCGGCTCAGGCCTCCCCTCCGTCCCGCTCCGCCGGGCTCTTCCTGACCGAAGACGACGGCCTGAAGCCGGCGACATTCGACCGGTTGCCGCTCGAGTGGCATCAGGGGCGGCTGAAGCTGCTGCAGGCGCAGCTTGCGGAGGACGGCTTCGCCGGGATCCTGCTGGGGGACCCCTGGAACATCATCTACTTCACCGGCCTCTACTTCACGACGACCGAGCGCCCCTTCTGGGTCTACCTGCCGGCCGACCGGATGGCCGCCATCTGGTTCCATCCGGGGCTCGACCGCGACCTCGTCCGGACCTGGTGGTCGACCGAAGCCGAGTACTACTTCGACTTCCTGCACGGCGACGGCGCCTATCCCAACGAAGGCAAGGTCCAGCAGGGCGCTTCGGTCGACCTCTTCGAGTGGATGTTGAAGGGGCTGAAGAAGCGGGGGCTCGATGGAAAGCGCATCGCGACCGACTGGGAGCTCTCGCGCAAGCAGGCCTCGACGGTCGGCAAGGTCTTCCTGAAGGAGACGAAGCTCGACTCGGCCGCCGAGAAGTGCGAGAAGCTTCGGATGGTCAAGACGCCCGAGGAGCTGGCACTCTGGCGCCGGGCGTACCGCGTCTTCGACGAGGTCCACGCCTTCGCCAGGGACCTTCTGCTCCAGAAGGGGACGGACCTGACGGACTACGAGCTCTCGATGGCGGCGACCGAATGGGGAACCAACCGCCTGATGGAAGGTATCAAGCGGGACGGCGCGCCCCACACGGCCGTCGGCATCGAGCTCGGGATCGGCTGTCGGGTGGGTCGCGGGACGGCGTACCCGCACCCCAACCAGTTCCACCACAACAGGGTTCAGAAGGGGCAGGCGCTCCAGATCGCCGGAGGTGTAGGGATCGCCGGCTGCGGGGGAGAGCTCTACCGGGCGTTTCTCATCGCGCCCTGGACCGACCACCAGAAGAAGGTCTGGACGGTCTGTCGCGACTGCTGCCTGATGCAGAAGGATCTCTCGCGCGCCGGTGTCGCCTGCTCGACGGTCGCCTACCAGATCCACCAGCACCAGGTGAAGCAGGGAGTCCAGAAATACATCTACCACCGCCCCGCGCACGGGATGGGGATGGAGGGGCATCAGCCGCCGTACCTGGCGCTCGGGGACTACACGATGCTGGAGCCCGGGATGATCTTCTCCGTCGAGCCGGGCCTGTACGACCCGGAGAACGGATTCGGCGTGAACTTCTCCGACGGCTTCTGCGTGCAGGCAGGGGGGAAGCCCACCCTCCAGATGTCGCGTCTGCCCTGGTCGGAGGAGTGGTGCTTGGTGAAGTTGTAGTCGACAGTGGGGGCGGCGAGTGCTGAAGAAGGTCCTGCTCGCCGTCGGGCTGCTCGTGGTGGCGGTGGTCGCCTACGGCGTCATCTCTTTCGGGCCGCGCAACATCGTCGGGATGCTCCGCTACGACCAGCGCGAGGAGGGAAAGCTCCGGGTAGGCGATCCCGCGCCGGACGTCGAGCTGGTGGCGCTCGACGGGACCACACCGGTGAGGCTCAAGGACTCGGTGGGCGGGAAGCCCCTGATCCTCGTCCTTGGCAGCTTCACCTGACCCCCTTTTCGGCGCTCGGTCGAGCGCCTCAAAGCCATGCATCGGCGGTACGGGGATCGGGTCCGCTTCCTGACGCTCTACATCAAGGAGGCGCACCCGGAGGACGAGTGGCAGATGGACGAGAACGAGAAGGAGAACGTCTGCTACCCGCAGCCGCGGACGACGGCCGAGCGCATCCGCATCGCCAACGACTTCGTCGAGCGTTTCCGCTACCGCGTGCCGCTTGCCGTGGACCCGATCGAGAACCGCGCCAACGCCGCGTACGCGGGGTGGCCCGAGCGCTTCTACATCGTGGACGAGCAGGGGGTCATTGTCTTCAAAGGCAAGCCCGGCCCCTTCGGGTACCACCCCGAGGAAGTCGAGGCCTGGCTGGCGAAGCGGTTTCCGGGGCCGGCGGGCTAGTCTGCCGGTTCCAGACCCCTCGCGTTCCGATCGCTGTCGGAGCTGTACCTGGTCGACGGACTGGAGTGATATTGGAGTTGGATTCTGGAGCCGTGACATGAGCATTCGCCGGCGAACGGGCGTCTTCCTCTTCGCGGTCTTTTCGGTACGGGCTCTCGGGGCCGAGCAGCCGGTGCTGCGCTACGTCCCGAAGCACGAGGAGCTCAAGTACACCTTCGGCGGCGTGGCTCCGACGCACCGGATCACGCCCGGAACGCGCATCATCTCCTGGACCGAGGACTGCTACGACGGCGCCGTCAAGAAGCCCGGCGACATCCCCTCGAAAGTTCAGCTTCCCGGGCACGACAATCCGCAGACCGGCCCCTTCTACGTTGAGGGGGCCGAGCCGGGAGACACGCTCGTCATCCGCATCGAGAAGCTCGATCCGGCGCGCGACTACGCGGTCTCTTCCTCGTTTCCCGGCTTCGGAGCCTTGAGCGGCACGAACCGCACGGCGATCCTTCAGGCGGACTTGCCCGAGACGGTCTGGTTCTACGAAGTCGATCGCGGCAAGGGGGTCGCGCGCACCCGCTCGCAGGATGGCAAGCACTCCTGGGAGGTCCCGCTGGCGCCGTTTCTGGGGTGCCTGGGCGTCTCACCCGCGCACGGCGAGGCCCGCTCGACGATCGTGCCGGACGACTTCGGTGGCAACATGGACTGCCCGGAGGTGCGCGCCGGCAACACGGTCTACCTCGGCGTGCGCGTGCCCGGGGCGCTCCTCTCCTTCGGGGACGGGCACTACGCGCAGGGCGACGGGGAGATCATCGGGACGGCGATCGAAGGGGCGATGAACGTCGAGCTGACGGTGGACCTGATCAAGAAGCGGGAGACCCCCTGGCCGCGCATCGAGAACTCCGAGTGGATGATGTCGGTCGGCGCCGGGCGCCCGCTCGAGGACGCGGCGCGCATCGCCTTCAAGGACATGGTGCGCTGGGTGGAGGAGCGCACGGGGATGGGGCAGATGGATGCCTACCAGTTCGTCTCCCAGAACGCGAAGGCGCCGGTCGTCCAGATCGTCGATCCCGAGTACACGGTCCTGGTCAAGATCCCGAAGAGCCGCCTGCCGCGCTGACGCCGCGAGACCCTCTCCCCCCGGGAGAGGGCAGGGTGAGGGCGTGTCTACTAGGGCCGGATAACCGCCTTGACCACTCCCAACCCCTCCATGTCCGCCAGAGCCTGCCCTGCCTCCTCGAGGGGATACTCGCGCGTGACAAGCTCCCGCCACCGGAAGCGCTCCCGGTGCCTCGCCATCAGCTCGAGCGACCGGTAGAGGTGCGTGAACTCGTAGCCCCAGCAGCCCACGACCGTGGCGTGGCGCCGGTTGATGTGGCGATGCGGGTTGATCGCGATTTCCCCGGCGTCGGTGTACTGGCCGACGACGACGTAGCGCCCCGCGTCGCGCAGCATCTCGAGCCCTTCGGGCACCGCGGCCGGGTTCCCCGAAGCCTCGATCACGACGTCGGCGCCGCGGCCGGCGGTGCGGTCGCGCGCCCAGCGCACGCGCTCCCGCGGGTCCGTCACCACCGTGATGTCGCAGACCTCCTCGGCGCCGAGGCGCCGGGCGGCTTCGAGGCGCCGGGCGGGCGCTCCGACGACGAAGACCGCCGAGGCCCCCCGAAGCTGCGCGAAGATCGCGGCGTTCAGTCCTACGGGACCGCTTCCCTGCACGAGGACCGTGTCGCCCATGGCGATCTCCGCGCGCTCGACGGCGTGAAACCCCGTCGGCAGGCCGCAGCCTCCTCCCATGAAGTCCAGCGGCTCGACCCCCTCCGGCAGCGGCACCACGCGCACGCCTGGCAGAAGCTCGATCGCCTCCGCCCATCCGCCCAGAAGCCCCTCCTCCGCCGACGTCGTGATGCCGTAGACCCTTCGGTGCGGGCAGCGCGTCGCGGCCTTCGCGACCAGGCAGTGCCAGCAGGCGCCGCAGGTCCCGAAGACGTCGTAGAAAGTGACCAGCGCCCCGGAGGGGATCTCGCGCCCCTCGACGTCCCGGAGTGCGCCGTTGGATTCAAGGAGGCGTCCGCAGGAAACGTGCCCCGGGACGATCGGGTAAGGGACTCCGGAAAGTCTCCCGTGGTGAAGGTGCACGTCGGTGCCGCAGACCTCCGACGCGGCGGTCTCGAGCAGGGCGCCGCCCGGCTGCGGCCGCGGCACCGGGTAGTCGCGCATTTCGATGGGCAGACCCGGGCCCGGCATGACGGCCGCCCGGACGGTCTCCCGCAGGCTCACGCCCGTGAGTCTACCGACCGGCGGCGCAGCGAGAGGAGCAGGCCGAGGGCGCAGGTCAGGGCCGAGCCGAGCAGCGAGTACCACGGCCAGGCGATCCGCCGGCCGAGCGGGAACGGCGCCCAGCCTCTGGATCCGAGCCAGAGCAGGATCATGAAACCGGTCGAGCCTGCGATCGCCCAGATCAGATCCGACTCGGTCACGCGCCGCGCGTAGCGGGCGAGAAGGAAGGCCCCGAGCAATCCTCCCGCCGTCACACTCGCCAGGCCCAGCGCGACCTGGACGGCCGGCTGCGACTGCGAGAGGAGCGAGAAGCCGCAGGCGAGCCCGGCCAGCACGACCGTCCAGAAGAGCGTCAGGACGCGGCCGAGCCGGAGCCCGGCCCGGCCCTCCAGGGCCGCCTTCCCCGAGAGGGGCCCCACGAGGTCCAGGGCGAGGGCCGAGGCGAGCGAGTTGCGGGCCGAAGATTCCGAGCACATCGCGGCGGAAAAGATCCCGGCCGCGAGGTACGCCGCGACCCAGGGCGGCAGCTCCTCGACGATGAATCTCGGGAAGATCTCGTCGGGCGACTGGAAGTGCCGGCCCGCGAAGAGGGCGGAGATCAGGACACCGATCGTGAGAAAGAGCGTCATCTGCACCAGGACGACGAGGCCGCTTCCGATGAGCGCCCGGCGGGCGTCGCGCAGGCTGCGGCAGGCGAGCAGGCGCTGCACGATCAACTGGTCCGCCCCGTGGCTCGCCATCGAGAGGAACGCTCCTCCCAGAAGGCCCGCCCACAGCGTATAGGGACGCGCGAGGTCGAAATCGAGGTCGAAGAGGCGGACCGGGGCGCCCGCGGCCGCGTGCGCGGCAAGCGCTCCGGAGAGGCCGCCCGGCACGCGGGCGAGAAGAAAGAAGAGAGCGACGAGCGCCGCGGACAGGTACTGGAAGGTCTGGATCGAGTCGATCCAGATGTCGGCCTTGATGCCGCCCAGAAAGGTATAGAGCGTGGTGCCTGCCGCAAGCAGGAGGATCGCCGCCCAGACCGGCATTCCCAGAATCAGCGCGATCGGGATCGCCGGGACTGCCAGGCGCACCGCCGCGGCGAGCGCGCGCGTCACCATGAAGAGAAGCGACGTGACGCGCCGCGCCCGCGGTCCGAACCGAGTCTCGAGAAGCGCGTAGGCCGTCGGAATCTCGCGCTCGAAGTAGCCCGGCAGCAGCAGCAGCGCGACCGCGATGCGCCCGACGATGTAGCCGAGGACGAGCTGCAGGAACGTGTAGCCGCTCCGGTAGGCGTCGCCGGGCAGAGAGAGAAACGTCAGCGCCGAGGTCTCGGTCGCGACGATCGAGGCCAAGACCGCCCACCACGGCATGGCGTGGCTGCCCAGGAAATAGTCGCGCGCGTCTTTCTGGCCCCGGCCGAGCCAGGCGCCGAGCACGTTCAAGCCGACGAGGTAGACGGTGATGAAGAGGACCGCGGGCAGGCCGAGACGCAGCGCCTCCATCCCCGGCCGCGCTAGCGCGCCGTAGCGCGCCTGCCGACGCGGCCCCCCCCGGTCCGAAGCTCCGCGACCTCCAGCCGCCGCGCCGCCTCCCGCAGCGTCTCCTCCTTCTTGGCGAAGTTGACGCGGGCCCGCGTCTTGCCGCCGCCGCGCGCGTAGAAGCTCGAGCCGGGAACGGCGAGCACACCCACTTGCCGGGCCAGGAGGTCGACGAACTGCCAGTCGTCCTTCCAGCCCAGAGACGCCGCGTCGACCATGACGTAGTAGGAGCCTTCGGGCTCCGTGAAGGCGAGGCCGGCGCGCGTCAAGGCGGGCAGCAGAATGTCGCGGCGCGCCGCGTACCTGCGGCGCACATCCTCGTAGTAGGAATCAGGCAGCGCGAGCGCAGTCTCTCCCGCTTTCTGGAACGGCGCCGGCGCGCAGATCGTCAGGTAATCGTGCACCTTGCGGATCAGGGCCGTCAGCGGCGCGGCGGCGACGGCCCAGCCCACCCGCCAGCCGGTCACCGCGTAGGTCTTTCCGAGGCCCGAGAGCGTGACCGTGCGGTCTTCCATGCCGGGCAGCGATCCCAGGCTCACGTGCCGGTGCCCTTCGTACCAGATGTGCTCGTAGATCTCGTCCACGACGGCGACGAGGCCGTGGCGCTGGCAGAGGCGCGCGATCTCCGAGAGCTCTCCGCTCGTCAGGACACGACCCGTGGGATTTCCGGGAGTGTTCAGCAGCAGGAGGCGTGTGCGCCGGTTGATCGCGCGCGCGAGAAGCGAAAAGTCGATCGCGTAGTCGGGCTCCCGCATCGGCACGAAGCGCGGCCGGACTCCCGCCAGCACGCAGGCCGGCAGGTAGTTCTCGTACCACGGCTCGAGGATCACGACCTCGTCTCCCGGCTCGGTCAGCGCGAGGACCGCGGCGACTTCCGCCTCCGAGACGCCGCAGGTGATGGTCAC
>JBOGJK010000009.1:0-1817 GCA_050745345.1 Thermoanaerobaculia bacterium | reverse complement strand
TCCCCTGGTACGCTTCCTACCTCTACGCGGTCCAGATCGCCGCGTGGTCGCTGATCCTTCACGGGCTCTTTGCGATTCGTGCGGGTGGGGTGGCGGCCCTCCTCTTCCTGGTCGCCTTCGCCTTCTTCGGCTTCGAGATGGCGATCGAACTCCAGTTCACCTCGACGGCGATCCTGCTCGGTGGGGCGGCCCTCTTCCACTACCTGGCGCCGGGGGGGAGGGACGTCTCGCCCAGGCGGGCTCTCGCCGCCGGGCTCCTCCTGGGGGTTTCGGGCCTGATCCGACTCAGCGCGTTCCAGGCCGCCGCCCTCGCGTGGGCGCCGCTCTTCGCCTTCGTCGCTATTCGCCGTCCCTGGAGGAGGACGCTCGGATTCGTGACGGCAGCCCTCGGCGTGCTCGCGTGTGCAGGCCTCGCGACGCTTGGGCTCCACGCAGCGGACCCCCGCTGGAGCGACTTCGACGCCTTCAATCGGGCGCGCGCGCAACTCGAGGCGGCGCGCCCGGACCTCCCTCCGAAGGCCTTCCAGCGGGTGGGCTGGTCGCAGAACGATTTCGAGATGTTCCAGATGCTGTTCTTCTCCGACCGGACGGTCTTCACGGCGGACCAAGCGCAGGCCCTCGCCAAGATGGCCGATCCCCGGAAGAGGAAGATCGAGATCTCGTCGGTGGTGAAGAAGCAAAAGAGGCGCTTCCTCCGTGTCCTCGGCGTCGCGCTCTTCGGGCTGGCGTGGGCGCGGAAGTGGCGCGCCCTGCTCGTCGTATTCAACTTCGGCTGGTTCTTCGCGGTCGTCGCGGCCGTGATGTACTCGTGGAACCGATTCCCGCCGCGGGTCGCGGTCCCCCTGCTGCTGATCCTGCTCCTGGCCTGCGTCCTCGCCACGGGGATCCCGCGGGCTCCGCTGCGAGCGCGCGGCCGGCGCGAGGGTGCGATCCTCGCGACGACCGTCTTCGCGGCGCTGGTCGCCCTGCGCGAGGTGATTCCCGATCACTCGAGGCGGGTGCGAAGATCCGATGGCAATCGCGAGCGCGCGAGCGCTCTCTTGAGGGATCTCGCAGAACTCCAGCGCTTCGATCCCGAGGGCCTGTTCGTCCACTGGCCGACGACCCTGCGCCTGGATCGGATCTCTCCCTTCCAGAAGCCCCGGGAGGTGCCCGCCCTGAAGATGGTCCGCCTCGACTGGGTGGCGAACTCCCCACCCTGGCTCGATTTCGTAGAGGGTCTCGGCATCGAGGATCTCTACACAGCGATTGCCCAGCAGGAGCACGTCCATCTCCTGTGTGGGGGCATGTGCCTGCCCGCCATGGTGTGCTCCTTCGAGGCGTTCCTGCGGGAGCATCGCGGGATGGAGGCCGAGCTCGAGAGCACGTGCCTGGACCACAGCTGCAACCTGCGGGTGTGGAAGCGGGGGCGCCGCGTGGAGCCCTGCAGCTGAGCAGCTCCCTCAGGGCTCCAGCACCACGAAGGTCACGCGGCGGTTGAGCGCCTGGGCTTCCGGCGAGGGATCCGTCGAGATCGGCTGCGTCTCTCCGTAGCCGATCGTGCGAAGCTGCTGCTCGGCCGGCACATGTTAGAATCTCTCCGGGGCTCGAACCGTTCGGTCAGGGGGGCGCGGGCCGGCCGGGGTCGGGGATCGATGCAGTCGAACTTACCGAGCCGTCCCTGCGGCGCTCTCCTTGCTGCGATCGAGCGCGGAGTCGCAGGCTCGATCGCGCTCGCCATCTTGCTCTCCGGCTACTGGGGGTGGTGTCGCGCGTCCGATCCGTGGGCGATCCGTGTGTCGGTCGTCTCGGAAGGGAACCTCCGCGCTGCCCTGCGC
>JBOGJK010000008.1:0-2897 GCA_050745345.1 Thermoanaerobaculia bacterium | reverse complement strand
GGTCTGGAGCACGACGGGCGGGCCGGCCGGCGGCGCCCCGCCAGGAGGCTCGACGCTGAAGGAGTTCGCGCTGATGGGCGGCGTAGAGGTCGCGGTGCGCGACCAGGACTTCCGCGGCGGCGAAGTGACTGCGATCATGGGAGGCTTCGAGGTCGACCTGCGCTCGGCCGGCATCTCCGGCGAATCCGCGACGATCGAGGTCTTCACCGTCTTTGGGGGCGTCGAGTTCAAGGTGCCGCAGGAGTGGAACGTCGTCGTCCGAGGCATGCCGATCCTCGGCATGTTCGCCAACTCCACCAAGGCCCTGCGCGACGGCTCGCTGCCCACGAAGACGCTCGTCATCCAGGGCACCGCGATCATGGGGGGCGTGGAGGTGAACAATTGAGCGGGAGGTCCGGGGCCGTCAATCGGGAATCGATCATCGTGAATCGCGGGGAGCGGCTCGGCTCCCATTCACGATTCACCATTCACGATTGACGCGCCATGCATCCCATCCTCGCCCGGCCCGGACGACTCGCGGCTTACCTGGTCGCGTCGCTGCCGCTCGCGGCGGTGCTGACGGCGCTGCTCGCCGGCACCGGAACGTTCGGCCTGGCCGACGCCGCCGCGTTGGCCGTCCCGATGACTCTGCTCTACGCCTTCCTTTCTCTCTCGGTCTGGTACCCTTGCCGCGCCTTCCCGCTCGCCCGCTCGAGCTGGCCCCTGGCGCTGGTCACGCACGGCGCGGCGGCCCTGCTGACCAGCGCCGTGTGGGTCTTTCTCGGGGCGGGTGTGGCGAGTCTGCTCGGGGATCTGGCGGCGTTCGCCGGGCTTGCGGAGCGGTACGCCGCGTGGGTGCCGGCGCTGTTCTCGGCCGGCGTCCTCTTCTATCTCGTCTCCGCTGCCCTGCACTACGTCCTGATCTCCTTCGAGACGGCGCGCGAGCGGGAGAGGAAGGAGGCCGAGCTCGAGATCCTGGCCCGGGAGGCGGAGCTGCAGGCCCTGAAGGCCCGCATCCAGCCACACTTCCTCTTCAACAGCCTGAATGCCGTCAGCTCGCTGATCGGGCGCGACCCGGCCCGCGCGCGGGAGATGTGCCTGGGCCTCGCGGAGTTCCTGCGCGCGAGCCTCGCGGCGGGGGAGCGCCCGTCGATCCGCTTCAGCGAGGAGCTGTCGCTCGCCCGGCATTACCTGGACGTCGAGCGGATCCGGTTTGGCTCCCGGCTCGAAGTCGAGGAGGAGATCGAAAGCGGCGGCTCGGAGTGTCTCGTGCCGCCCCTGCTGCTCCAGCCGCTCGTCGAGAATGCCGTCGTGCACGGGATCTCGACGCTGATCGAGGGGGGGACGATCCGGCTCGAGGCGCGCCGCGCCGGCCATCGCCTTCGCATCGTGGTCGAGAATCCTTTCGACCCCGAGGCCCCGGCGCGCCGCAGCGGGGGGCTGGGGCTGCGGATCGTGCGGGAGAGGCTCGCGGCCCTCTACGGCTCCGACGCGATCTTCGCCGCAAAGCGGCTCGACGGGCGGCACCTTGCGATCATCTCGGTCCCGGCGCGGCTGGAGGCCGCCCCGTGACCGAGCCGGTCCGCGTTCTGGTCGTGGACGACGAGGAGCCGGCCCGCGCGCTGCTTGCGGAGCTGCTCTCGCGGGCGCCGGGTGTCGAGGTCGTCGGGGAATGCGCCAACGGCTTCGAAGCGGTGCGGGCCGCTTCGGAGCGCCGGCCCGACGCGGTCTTCCTCGACATCCAGATGCCCAAGCTCGACGGCTTCGAGGTGATGGAGCTGCTCGATCCGGCGATCGGGGTCGTCTTCGTGACGGCCTACGACCACTACGCCGTGAAGGCCTTCGAGGTCGAGGCGGTCGACTACGTCCTGAAGCCCTATCGCGAGCAGCGCCTGCTCGACGCGTTGAAGCGCGCCCGCGAGCGAGCGCGGCTCAAGCAGCGGGCGGACCCGGCGCGGCTGGCCGCGGCGCTGCGCCCGCAGGGGAGCTGGGTCGGCCGGATCGCCGTCAAGGACGGCAGCGGCGTGCGCGTGATCCCGGTGGAGAAGCTCGACTACGCCGAGGCCCGAGACGACGCCATTGCCCTGAAAGCCGAGGGGAAGACGTATTTGAAAGCGCAAACCCTCTCGAGCCTCGCCGCGTCGCTCGACCCCGAGCGCTTCCTGCGCGTGCACCGCTCGTACTTGCTCAACGTCGACCGCCTGCGGCGTGTCGAGCTGTATTCCAAGAACAGCCACGTGGCGATCCTCGCCGACGGCACCCGCATTCCCGTCAGCCGGGAGGGACACGCGCGGCTGAGAATCGTCCTCGGCGACGGCGGGTGAAAGTTCAGGACGTCTTCGGCCGCCGCGGCGGCTCGCGCAGCATCGGATGGTCGGCGTCGGCGACGGCGAGCAGCTTTACCGCCGTCCGGAAAAGCCTGTTTCCCCTGGCCCGGAGCGCGCCCCGCCCCGGACATCAGCCTTCCGGGTTGAGTGTCTGGAGGCCTTCCCCTTCCGCCGCCTGGAGCAACCGGGCGTCGGCTGCCACGAAGGTCACTTCCTCCTCGAGG
Source organism: Thermoanaerobaculia bacterium (assembly GCA_050745345.1). Lineage (GTDB taxonomy): Bacteria > Acidobacteriota > Thermoanaerobaculia > UBA5066 > Gp7-AA6 > DATBFU01. Next base: position 367 of record JBOGJK010000008.1, on the reverse strand, counting down.
GCACTGCGAAGGGTCATGGCGGAGGCGAGGTGGATGGCGTCGAAGCCGCGAAGCGGGTGGCGTTCGATGAGTTGCCGGGCCAGCGACAGAATCTCGTCCCGGAGATCGACCCGAACATAGAGTGGCCAGTCGGTTTCGAATCGCTCGCAAACGGAGGCATAGGCGAGGCCTGACAGCTCCGACGCGCGGCGCCTTCTCGCCAGACCCGAGAAGATCTCCGTATAGGCGATCTTCGCAGTCCCGATCGGTTCCCCGGAGCCGACCATGGCGCTGACGAGGTCCGATCCTTTCTCCGTCACGAACCGCTTCACCAGCGCGCTCGTGTCCAGATAGTTCATCGGCGGTCCTCGAGGATCGTACGGGAGAG
>JBOGJK010000007.1:0-5464 GCA_050745345.1 Thermoanaerobaculia bacterium | reverse complement strand
GGTGTAGACGTTGCGGTCCGGCTGCTTCCGAAACCCCGCCACGGTCTGATAAGTGTCACAGTTGCCGCACTTGACCGACATCATGAAGATGTCGATGACGTGCTGCTCGGGGCGGTCTTCCGGCGCGTCCATCCCATCATAATACGCCGGCAGGAGAAGACCCAAGATGAGGAACCGATTACTCGCCCTGGCGCTGCTTTCCGCCTCGCTGGCCCCCCGCGCGACGGCGCAGCAAAGCTTCGAAAAAACGATTCCCGTGCCCCGCACCGGCATCGCGAAGCTCGGCTGGAGCGCGGACAAATGCTCGGTCCTCAGCGTGGAGCTGCGCAACTATCCGGACGCGGAGGACATCGAGAAGGCGCGCCGCGAGGACCCGGCAGACCAGTCCTGGGTCTGGTGGGAGTTCAACGTCGAGAACCGGGGCGATACCAAGTGCAAGATCCGGCTCTGGGTCGAAGTCCTCGACAAGAGCGGAAACGTGATCAAGTCGAGCGACCGCAGCGACACCGTGAGCGCCCACGAATACGACGACGACATCCGGGTCTCGACGCGAATGAGGACTCTGGACATCGCCGATGCCCCGAAGGCGCGTTTGCGCGCCGCGATCGGGGCGAAGTGAGGAGAGAGTCGGCAGCCGGCAGCGCGAAAGGGGGAGGCGCTCCGTCTCGTAGAATGACCCCGTGAGCAGTGCCGGGGAGCAACGGGCCTCCCCTTCGGCGTACCGGGCGGCGCGCGAGGCGCTCGCACATCGGGTACGGGAGGCTGCGATCCTCGATGTCGAGGGCCCGGACCGGGAGGGCTTCCTGCAGGGCCAGCTTACGCAGGACCTGCGCGGGCTTGCTCCGGGGGTGGCCCGGCCGACCGCGGCGCTGACCCCGAAGGGTAAGCTGCTCTTCGTCGCGCGGCTGATCGGCCTGCCCGAGTGTCTCCGGGTCCTCTTGCCTGCGTTGTCGCGGGTCGTTGCCCTCGACCACCTACGCAAATACGCCCTCTTCCAGAGAGTGACGGTTTCCGACCGCTCCGAGGAGCTTCAGCGCATCGGGCTCTACGGGCCGGGAGCCGATCGTACAAGCCCTCCGCCCGAGGGCATTCTCCGGCTCTCCGGGGAAGGCGAGTTCTCCGGAGAACTTCTCGTGCCCCGCAACCGCGAAGCCGACGCCGCCGCCTGGCTCGAGCGGGAGGGCTCGGTCGCGCTCGACCGCGAGACCTCGGAGGCCCTGCGTGTCGAGGCGGGGCGGGCGCGCTTCGGAGAGGACATCGACTCCTCGAACCTGCCCGACGAGGCGGGCCTCGACGCCGCCCTCTCCGCCACGAAGGGGTGCTATGTGGGCCAGGAGATCGTCGCGCGCCGGCGCACCTACGGGCGCGTCAACCGGCGGCTGGTCGGCTACCGCTTTCCCGAGGGGCCGATTCCCGCGGGTGCGCGCCTGCGCCGGCCGGAGGCCGCGGATCAGGCCTCCGAACGGACCGAGGCCGGCCGCGTGACGAGTAGCGCGCTTTCCCCGCGCTTCGGTCCGATCGGGCTCGGCTTCGCGTTCCACGACGTTCCGGCGGGCGGGCGCCTCTGCTCCCGCGAAGAGCCCCATCGGTCCGCCATCGTGTCGGCGCTTCCCTTCGCGTGAGCGACCACGGCCGCTGCGGCGACGGCTGGAGGGTGCACCTGGCGCTGCTCAGCGCGCAGAGCGGCTTCGCGCTCTTCCCCATCTTCGGAAAGCTCGCGCTCGCGACGATCCCCGCCATGGTGCTCGCAGCGGTCCGGGTCGTAGCGGCCTCCCTCCTGCTCGGGCTCTTCCGCCGGATGTCGCGCGGAGAGTCGATCGCGCCGGAGGACCGCAAGCGCATCCTGCTGTTTGCCCTGCTCGGCGTCTCCTTCAACCAGGTCCTCTTCATCCTCGGCCTGTCGCTGACAACGGCGATCAACACGACGATGCTGATGGCGATGATCCCGGTCTACACGCTGCTGGTGGCGGTGCTGCTACGGCACGAGCGGATGACTGTGCGAGCCGGCGCCGCGGTGCTGCTCGCCGGCGCCGGCGCCCTCCTCCTGCTCGAGGCCGAGAGCTTCGACTGGGGCAACGAGCACTTCCGCGGCAACCTGATGCTGATCGGGAACGGCCTCTCGTACGCCTTCTACCTCGTCCTCTCGCGCCCGATCCTGGCGCGCTATCGCGTGCTTCCGGTGGTCTCGGGCGTCTTTACCTTCGGGGCGCTGCCCATCGTGCTGGCGGCGCTCCCCGCCCTCAGCCGTTTCTCGCCCGAGCGAGTCGCGCCGGTCGGATGGGCGAGTCTCGGGGCGGTCATCGTCTTCTCCACCGTGCTCCCCTACCTCTGGAACTCCTGGGCGCTCGCGCGCACGCACGCCTCCCGCGTCGCCTTCTACATCTTCGTGCAGCCGCTGATTGCCTCGGCCCTGGCGGTCGCCCTGCTCGGCGAGCGCCTCACGCTGCGGACCGCGATGGCGGCTCTTCTCATCCTCTCCGGCCTGGCGGTCTCGCTCTCGCCGACGCGCCTGCCGGCGCGGCCGATCCCATGACGGCTCGACCCCGCGTCGCGGTGGTCATCCCGGTCTTCAACGAGCGGGAGGCGCTGCCGCTGGTCGTGCGGGATCTCCCCCGCGACCGGGTGTCGGAGATCGTCGTCGTGGACAACGGCTCGACCGACGGCACCGGCGAGATCGCCCGGAATCTACCAGTCCGGCTCGTGCGCGAGCCGCGGCGGGGATACGGCCGCGCGTGCCTGGCCGGGATCGCCGCCCTCGAGGGGGACCCCCCGGATGTGGTCGTCTTCCTGGACGGCGACTACTCGGACCATCCGGAGGAGCTGGCGCTTCTGCTCGAGGCGCTGGACCGGGGAGCCGAGCTCGCGATCGGATCGCGCACGCTGGGGCGCGCGGAGCCGGGTGCGCTCCCGCCGCAGGCGCGCGCCGGCAACGCGCTTGCATGCTGGCTCCTGCGCCTGCTCTACGGCCATCGCTACACGGATCTGGGCCCCTTTCGCGCCATCCGCTGGGAGGCGTACCGGCGCCTCGGAATGCGGGACCCGGACTTCGGCTGGACCGCCGAAATGCAGGTCAAGGCGCTGCGGGCGGGGATCTCGGTCGCCGAAGTCCCCGTCTCCTACCGTCGGCGAGTCGGCGTCTCCAAGATCACCGGGACTCTCTCGGGCACGCTCAAGGCCGGATACAAGATCCTCTGGACGATCGCCCGCTACGGCCTCGGACGATAGGCTCCCGGCTCGCCCGACCCGGGTGTTGCCGTCGAGCCGGCGGCTCAACGGTTCGCTGTCGTCGCGACGAAACGAATCCGCCGGAAGGGCCCGGCGTGATCAGCGACACGCGGGAGGGTCCGGATGCCATCCGTTCACGCCTGCCACAGGTGACCGCACTTCGGGCATTGAGTTGACTTTCGACCCGCCAACAACGCCAGCAGGCCCAGCGGAAAGAGCACGATCGACAGAATGATCTGCCACGCCCGGAAGCCGCCCCGCGTCGCAATCCCGCCGCATTTTGGACATGACAATTGCGTGGCCATCTTCGCGCCCTTTCTGCCTGGAGGCTCGAGCCCCGGCAACCCTGGAGATTATCCGCCGCCCCCTGGGTTCGAAACGCCTGACGATCATGGCGAGCACGCGGGCCCTCAGGCCTCGGGCAGTCCGGCCACCCGGCAGCGGCGCAAACACCTCGTCGTGTCTCTACGCACGGAATCGGTCGAGCGTCTGGAGCACCCGCTCCGCAGCGCGCTGGGGCTTGCCGTGAACGTCGGCGAAGATGTGGCGCGTCGAGCCGTCGGCCATCAGGCGCTCCTCCCGATCCAGAACGCGGTAGTCGAACCGGAGGCCGCGAGCGGAAAGCACCGGAAGGGTCGTGCGCACCCGAAGATCGTCGTCGTACCGCGCCGGCCGGCGGTACTTGCATTCCAGGCCGATCACCGGAATGAGCAACCCCGACTCCTCGAGCTCCCGGTAGGGCAGGCCGGCCGCGCGGCAGAACTCGGTCCTTCCGATCTCGAACCAGACGGCGTAGTGGGAGTGATAGACGATCCCCATCTGGTCGGTCTCGGCGTAGCGCACGCGAAGCGTGATCTCGACGGCGCGCATCGGGGTGCTCGGGGCGGCTGGCGCCTCAGAAGCGCGCGAGCAGGCGCTTCCGGACGGTCTCCGGGACCAGGCCGGTCAGGTCTCCTCCCAGGCGCGCAACCTCCTTGACCAGACGGCTTGAGACGTAGGAGTACTCCTCCTTGGCCATCAGGAACACGGTCTCGACGGCGGGCGAGAGGCGCCGGTTCATGAGGGCCATCTGGAGCTCGTACTCGTAGTCCGAGACGGCGCGCAGCCCGCGGACGATCAGTGAGGCGCCCGAGTCTCTCGCGAAGTCGACCAGCAGACCGGAGAAGGAACGCACCGAGACCGCGGGGTCTTCCCCCAGGATCTCGCGGACCATGGCGATGCGCTCCGGGACCGAGAAGAGGGGCTTCTTGGCGTCGTTCTCGAGGATCGCGATGATCACGCGGTCGGCCAGGCGTTTGGCGCGCGCGAGGATGTCCAGATGCCCGTGGGTCGGCGGGTCGAAGGAGCCCGGGTAGAGCGCCACGCGTTCGGGCATTACCTTCCCCCCCTCTGGAGGGTTGCGTTGCGCAGCCCCTCGGCGAGCAGATTATAGGCGGCCACCGTCAGGAAGAGCGCGAGCCCGGGGAAGAGCGCTATCCACCAGGCCTCCTCGATGTAGGTGGGCGCCGCCGCGAGGATCCCTCCCCAGGAGGTCGCCGGCGACGGCAGCCCGACGCCCAGAAACGAGAGCGCGGCCTCCGCGAGAATCGCCCAGGCCACACCGAAGGCTGCCGAGACGAGCAAGGGAGGCAGCACGTTGGGCAGCAGGTGGCGCACAAGGATGCGTGCGGTCGAGGCGCCGGCGGCCCGCGCGGCGCGCGCGTAGTCCAGGTCCTTGACTTTCAGGACCTCCGCCCGGGCGTAGCGGGCGTCCCCGGGCCATGTCGTCAGGCCGATCGCCAGGATGACGGTCAGGGGCGACGGCGGCAGGAACGCCGCCAGCGCCAGCAGCAGGAAGAGCACCGGGAAGCAGAGCACGATCTCCACCAGCCTCGAGAGGAGCAGGTCTACCGCGCCGCCGAACCAGCCGGCCGTTGCGCCCACGGCGAAACCGACGGAAAGCGAGACGGCCGCCGCCGTCAGCCCGATCGCGAGTGAGATCGGTGTGGCCACGACGACCCGCGCGAGCAGGTCTCTGCCGAGATCGTCGGTCCCGAAGGGATGCGCCGCCGAGGGAGGAGAAAGCCTCTCGGCCAGCCGGATCTGCGCGGCCTGGCCGGCAAAGAGAGGCGAGACCGCGGCCACGATCCAAAGCGCCACGACGGCGGCCAGGGCCGCGGCGGCGCTGCCGGGGAGGCGCCGGCGCCGTCGGGGCGGGTAGGTCCCGAGCTCGACTGCGGCGCTCACGCCGGCTCCGTGC
>JBOGJK010000006.1:0-7190 GCA_050745345.1 Thermoanaerobaculia bacterium | reverse complement strand
CCTCCGCCGAGTCAGGACGGTCCTCACGGCGAAATGCGAGACAGCGCCCGATCGTCTCGTCGAGCGATGGGGGCACGGGATGCCGCGAGACCCGCGAGAGAGAAGGCGGCGGTCCCAGCCGCTCCGTCCGGAAGACCTCGATGGCCGTGCGCCCCGGGAACGGGGAGTTGCCGGTCAGGAGAAAATATCCGACCGCGCCGAGCGCGAAGAGGTCCGCGCGCGCATCCACGTGCGACGGATCGCTCATCCCCTCGGGCGCCATGTAAAGCGGAGTTCCGAGCAGCGAGCCGTCCTGCGAGAGCGCGGCGTCGGCGGAGCTCTTCGCCGCCTCCCCTTCCGGAGCGCGCTCTACTGCACCGATGTCCTTGACGAGCCCGAAGTCGAGGACCTTCAGGAAGTCGGGGATGCCGCCATAGACGCAGATCATCAGGTTCGCCGGCTTGATGTCGCGGTGAATGAGACCTGCGGCGTGGGCCTCCGTCAGCGGGCCGCACGCCTGCCGCAGGAAATGCACGACGCGGGCGGGAGGCAGTGGTCCGTCGAGGTCCACAAGTTGCGTCAGGTTGATGCCGTTCAAGAGCTCCATCGCGTAATAGAAGACGCCCTCGGCCGTGCGGCCGTAGTCGTAGATCGCGATCGTGCTCGGGTGCGTCAGACCCGCCGTCAGCTGGACTTCCCGCTCGAACCGCGCGAGCGGGCGCTCGCCCTCGGTGCCGGGCGCGAGCAGCTTGACCGCCGTCGGCCGCCGCAGCAGGGCATGTCGCGCCTCCCAGACGACGCCCATCGCGCCGCGGCCGATACGCGCGACGAGGCGGTACGGCCCGACTTTCTCCACCTGCCGGCGCAGCCGCGAGATCGTACGGAGCGAGGTCATCGTGGCAAGGCCAAGCAGCGCGGCGAGCACACCCACCGAGGCGACCCCGATCGCCCCACGCTTCGAGGGGAGGAAGGCGCCGGGAAGCGTGAAGACCGTTAGGGTCCAGCGGCGATCAGCGAACTGCACCGGGAACTCGAGACCGAAACCAGCTCGCCGCGGCAGCGCCGCCGCATCCTTGGGTCGCTCTGCCAGCAGAGGCGTCTCCCGTGCCTCGGGGTCCCGCAGAACGATGCCCAGGCCGGAGGCGTCCACCGCCGCCGCGGCGCTGGTGACCAGCGGCGCGACGCGGAATATCGCCATCGTGAAGCCCGAGAGCGCGGCGCGACGCGCTGTATCCGACGCGGGATCGCCCTCTCTGTACACCGGCCCGTACATGGCGACGACCGGCAGCGCGTCCGGCTTTCCCGCCTCCTCGATCAACCCGAAGGGGCGCGACGCGGCGATCCGGCCCGAGTCGCGCGCCGTCTCGGCAGTGTCCCACCGGGGCGGATCGGCGGCGATGTCGAAGCCGAGGGCAAAAGCGCTCGGCGGCTCCATGTAGTGAATCGGGACGTAGAACGCGCGGCGCCCCGCGTCGCGCGGCTTGCCGTCGGCGATTTCCCAGAAGCGGTAGTCCGTCAGGCCCGCGGCGCGCGCCTCCGCCTCGTAGGCGGCGCGTTCGGATTCGCGGACGACGGGAAGCCACTCGAACGCGTAGACGGGCCGGTGGCGCCTCAACATCGGTTCCGCCAGCAGACGAAACTGCCGCCGGGTCGGTTCGCCCGCCGCCTCAACGAAGTTCGAGAGCGCGGTCAGGTCCTCTTGCGGCAGTAGCAGCCTCTCGGTGACCGCCGCCAGCAGCCGCTGCGCCCGTTCCGTAAAGGCGAGGTGTGTGGCCGCCTGGGCCTTCGCGAGCAGGTAGAAGCCCAGCCCAAGCGACAAGCCCCCGATCGCGCTCGCGACGAGGACGTCCGTGTCACGGATCGAGGCGCGCCACAAGGCGAGGGCTGACCGCATGCGACGCCCCGTGGACCGGCCCGTCTCCGGACCGGACCGGCGCCCACGCTTGCCCGAGCCGGCCGTCACAGCCGGATTATCTTGCGGAGAGACCCTCGAGAGGGGCAGTCGTTTCTCGTGCGGACAAGTATCATTCCGATTCCGTCGTGCCGCGTTCGCCCAGGGTCCTGATGATCGGCGTGGACGCCGGCGACATCGAGTACATCGAGGCCTCGGCGGGAGCGCTGCCGAACCTTCGGCGTGTCCTCGGCGCAGGCGCTCGTTTCGTCCTCGACTCGACGGCCGACGTCCTCACCGGTTCGGTGTGGCCGACGTTCTACACGGGCACGATGCCCGGCGATCACGGCGTGTATCACCCGATCCAGTGGGATCCTGCGGCGATGCACGCCCGCCGGGTCAGCGAGGATTGGCTGTATTGCGAGCCGTTCTGGTGCGACCTGGAACGGCGCGGCGAGACCGTGGTCGCCTTCGACGTGCCGTTCGCCTTTCCGAGTCGGCTTCGACGCGGAATCGAGATCAACAACTGGGGCACGCACGAATATCTCGGTTCCTTCTTCTGCAGCCGGCCCGATATCGGCCACGAGCTGCGCCGCCGCTTCGGCGCGCACCCGATGGGTAACGACACGCCCGTTCCTCGATCGCGCCGGCACACGGAAACCGCACCGCGTCGCCTGGCGGAGGGCGCCCGGTCGAAGGGGCGCATCGCTCGATGGCTCATGGAGGAGGCCGACTGGAGTTTCTTCATCGTCGTATTCGGCGAAACCCACCGCGGAGGCCACCTGCTCTGGCCCGAGCCCGGCTACGAGCCGTTCGCGGCCCCGAAGGACGCGATGCGGGAGGTCTATCGGGCGGTCGACACGGCGGTCGGTCACATCCTCGATGGAGTGGACGGGGCAACGACCACGGTGGTCGTGTTCTCGCTCCATGGGATGGAGACCAATCGGTCCCAGGGACATTTCGTACGGCCCCTGATGGATCGCATCAACGCGGCTTTCGAGAGCGGCGGCGCGGGGCCCGACGCCCCTGCGCCACGGCAAGGTCTCGTCCGCATGCTGCGCGTGGCCGTGCCCGGTCGGTTGCAGCACGCGATCGCTCGCTTGGCTCCGATTCGGGTGCTGGACTGGGTTTCCGATCGCGACGTGACGGGCGGTATGGACTGGCGCCGGACACCGGGTTTCGCGCTCCGGCCCGACCTCCACGGTTATCTGCGCTTGAATCTCGCCGGCCGCGAGGCAGCGGGGATGCTCGAGCCGGGCACCGAGCGTCACCGGAGCTATGTGAACCGTGTCGCCCAGAGCTTCCAGTCGCTCACGATCGATGGATCGCAACGGCGGATCGTCCGCGACATTCTGTCCACTGGCGACGTCTTTCCCGGTGCTCGCTCCTCACTGCTGCCCGACCTCGTCGTTCGATGGGAGAAGCTCCCTCAGGCCACGCGGATTCGCTCCGACTCGTACGGCAACTTCTCGGCCGAGCCGGACACCGGGCGCTGTGGCGAACACCGCTCCCGCGGATTCGCGGCGCTGCTCGGGCCGCGGCGGCACGAGGCTCTGCCTCCGCTCGCGCACGGGAAGGACTTTCCGGCTTTCGTCCGCGCCCTGCGTGGGGTCAGGTCTCCACTTGCCACTTCGCTTCGCGAAGATGGCAAGGCCGGCAATGGCGAATTCGCTACCCCGACCGATCAGTGAAGACCTGACCCCGCCCGGGCTACTTGAGCAGGTGCTCCTGCATGAACCGCACGGTCGCGTAGAACTGGTAGTCCTGGTTCTTCTTCTTCGCGAAGCCGTGCCCCTCGTCTTTGGCCATCAAGTACCACACGGGCGAGCCGTTCTTGCGGACCGTGGCCACCATCTGCTCGGACTCCGGGAGCGGGACGCGGGGGTCGTTCTTGCCCTGCACCACGAACAGCGGCTTGCTGATCTTGTAGGCGTTGTTGACGGGAGCGATCTTCAGCAGGAACTCGCGCATCTTCGGATCGCGCTCGTCGCCGTACTCCACGCGGCGCAGGTCCCGCCGGTAGGCCTCCGTCTTCTCGAGGAAGGTCACGAAGTTCGAGACGCCGACCACGTCGAGCGAGCAACAGATGCGGTCGTTGTAGTGGGTCGCCACGGCGAGGGTCATGTAGCCGCCGTAGCTCCCTCCCGTCACCATCACGCGCTCCGCGTCGAGATCCGGACGGGTCTCGATCCAGTCGAGGAGCGCCCCGATGTCCTTGACGGAGTCCTCCCGCTTCTCCCCGTTGTCGAGGGACAGGAAGGTCTTGCCGAAGCCGGAGGAGCCGCGCACGTTCGGGAAGATGATGGCCACGCCCAGTTCGTTCAGGTAATAGTTGCTCCGGCCGAGGAAGCCGGGCTGGTGCTGTCCCTCTGGACCCCCATGGATGTTGATGACGATCGGACGCTTGCCCGTGAAGCGGGCGGGCGGCTCATGGAGAAAGCCGGAGATCGTTCTTCCGTCGAAGCTCTTCCAGCGGACGAGCTCCGGCTCCGAGAAGACGGCCGCGTTCAACCCGCCCGTCTCGCTTTCCGTCCACCGCTCGACCTTTCCGGACGCCGGCTCGAGGCTGTACACGTCCGCGGGGGAGCGCGCGGAGGAAAAAGTGAACGCCAGCACGCTCCCTTTTTCGTGCCATCGGACTCCGCCCATGGTCCCGAGGGGGAGGCCGAGCTTCGGGGCGGGTTTCTCGCGGCCCGTCGCGGTGTCGAGCAGACGCAGGACGTCCGCGCCGTCCTCGTTCGTCACGAACGCGATGGTCTTGCCGTCCGGCGAAAGGTCGAACGCGTCGACGTCCCAGTTGATGTGCGGCGTGAGCACTTTGTTCTCGCCGGTCGCGAGATCGAGGCGGACGAGGCGGCGGAACTCGGAACCGCGGTCGCTCGTGAGGTAAACGGCCTTGCCGTCCGTGCTGAATTCGCCCCCGCCATACCCGACCTTGTCGTCGCCCTTCGGCGTAAGGAGCTTCCGCTCGCCCGTCGCGGCGTCGAAGAGCCAGCGGTAGCTTTCGGCGACCGAGATCCCCTCGCCCACGAGAAGCTTCTGGTCGTCTGGGGACCAGTCGATGACGCCCCATCCTCCCCCTTCGACCTCCGCCACCCGCCGGTCCGACTTCGGGTCCCGCGGGTCCATCACGTAGAGGTCGCGGTCCTTGCCGTTGCGCCGCGTGGATCCGTACGCGATGCGGTCGCCCGACGTGGACCAGGCGCCTCCCCCGTTCTGCGAGCGGCCGCCGTCCGTCAGGAGGGTGATCGCCCCGGAAGCGACGTCGTAACGGTAGAGCTGCGTGAACTCGTCGCCCCCCTTGTCCTTGCCGAAGATGAAGAAGTCGGCCGTCTTCGGAGGATAGGAGGCGCCTCCCACCCGGTCGGGAAAGAACGTGAGCTGCGTGCGCGCGCCGCCGGGCGACTTCACGCGGTGAACCTGCGCGGTGTCGGCGAAGCGCGTCGAGACGAGCATCTCCCGTCGCACGGGGTGCCAGCTCGAGAAGCCGACGGAGCGGAACTCGGTGTACGAGCCGACCGTCTCCGCGATCGTGGCGGGAAGGGTCGGGATCCCCTCAACGACGAGGTTCTCGTTGGGTCGGATCTCGTCCTCCGCAATGGCGGCGGCGGCCACGGAACCGGACAGGACGAGGAGCGCTACCAGCAGGCGACGAGTCATGGACCACTTCCTTTCGAGCGAAGAGTGGAGTCTAGCGAAATCACTTCCCCCCGGAGACTAGCTTCTGGAACCTCGGGTTCTTGCGCAGCGGATCGAAGTTGGGGTCGATCTCGAGCCAGCCCGGTGAGAGAACGTAGGGAATCTTCAAGAGCGGCTCGAGCTGGTCGAGCGCCTTCTCCGGCTCGCCGACGAGCATGTAGATGCGGGCAAGCTGATGCTGGTAGTAGGGGCCCACGTACGCATCTTTTGCTATGGGAACCAGCGCCACCGCCCGCTCTCCCTCTCGAACAGCTTCCTCCCTGCGGCCGAGATACGCCAGGGCCACGCCGAGCGCGGCGCGGCGCTGCGCGTGGCCGGGCGTCGCGAGGAGCTGCTCCTCGATCGACTTCCGCGCCTCCTCGGCGTGAAGGCGAGCACGCGCCCCGTCTCCCCGAAGCGCATGGGCCTGCGCCAGCGAGAGACCCCAGACACCCTTGTCGTCGTCGAACGCGCTCGGCGTCAGGCGCAGGAGAAGCTCCCGTTCCTCCTCGGGCAGGACCCAGACGAGATGCCACGTGCGGGCCATCTGCGCCACGAGCTCGGTCCGATCCACCTCGTCGGGAACGGCAGAGAGCGCGGCCCGGGCGCCGGCGAGATCTCCCTGCGCGACGTGAGTCATCGCGTCGTACTCGATGAGCGTCAAGTTGGCGGGCGCGACAGCCAGCCCGCGAACCAGAGACTCCCGGGCCTCGGGGTAGCGCCGCATGAACAGGTACCCGAGCGCGAGCCGGCGTTTGGAAAGGAGAGACCGGGGGTCGAGGCGCTCGACCTCACGCAAGTGATCGATTCCTGTCTCCCAGCGCCCGAGGCGTATCTCGGCCACCGTTGCGGATGAGGAGGCGTCCACGTTTCCCGGAGCACGGCGCTGTGCCTCGCGGTACCGCTCGAGGGCGCGGTCGGGATCGTCGGCGATCAGCCGCTCGTAGTCGCCGAGGGCGAGGTACCCCTCGGGCCGAGTCGGGGCCAGCGCCACCGCACGCTCGGCCGCCTGTTGGGCGCGCTCCGCCAGGGCGGGCGCGGGCGTGCCATAGCCGTACAGGGCGGCGCTCGCCCGCGCCAGGTGGGCCCACGCCTGCGCGAAGCCGGGGTCGAGCGCGACGGCCTGCTCGTAGAAGGCCAGCGCTCGCCGGAGGCTGGCGGGGTCCATGACTCCCAGGTTCCCGCCGGCTTCTTCGCCCCGCAGGAAGGCGTCGTAGGCGGCGAGGTTCTGCGTGGGCTTCTCGGCCAGCCGCTTCTCCTCGCCCGCTCCCAGCGCGACTCCGAGCGCCTGTGCCACGCGCGTCGCGATATCCGACTGCACGACAAAGACATCGGTCAACGCCGCGTCGAAGGGCTGCTGCCACTTAGAGGTGGCTGCCCCCGACCCCGACACATTGACCAGCTCGGGGCTCACGTGCACGCGGCTCGTTCCACCGCCCTTCACCCAGCGCACCGTGGCGGTCAGGAGATACGAGACGTTCAGCTCCCGGGCAATCTGCTCCGGCGTCTTTGTCGTCTTCTTGTAGGGATTGGAGCTGCCCCGCGCGATCACCTCCACGCCGCGCAAGGTCGTGAGCTTGCCGCGAATCTCATCCGCGATGCCGTCGGCGAAGTAGTCGTCCTCGGGGACGCCGAGGTTCTC
>JBOGJK010000005.1:0-5608 GCA_050745345.1 Thermoanaerobaculia bacterium | reverse complement strand
GCTTCCCTCCAACGAAGGGCGCGGCTACGTCCTGCGCCGGATCATCCGGCGGGCCCTGCGCTACGGGCAGCGGCTGGGCGTGGACTTCGGAGAGCCCTTCCTGCCGCTCCTCGTGCCCGCCGTCGCGGACATCTTTCGCGGGATCTATTTCTTCCCGGAGCGCCCGGGCGCCGCGGAGGCGATCGCGGCGATCGGCACGACGCTTCGCGACGAGGAGACGCGCTTCGCCAGGACCATGGCGGTCGGGGCGGATCGTGTCGGCGAGGCCATCTCGGAGCTGCGCCGCAAGGGGGAGTCGGCGCTCTCCGGCGAGGCGGTCTTCCGCTTCTACGACACCTACGGCATCCCTCTCGAGGTGATCGAGGAGATCGCCGGAGACGAAGGCGTGGCCGTCGACCGGGAAGGGTTCGAGGGAGAGCTCGAAAAGCAGCGCGCGGCCTCGCGCGCCGGGGCGAAGTTCGCGGCCGCGGACGACTCTGTCTTCGAGAGGCTCGAGCTGCCCCGCCCGCATTCGGTCTTCCGGGGCTATCCGGAGCTCGACTTCGTGTCGCTTCCGGAGGCGCGCGTGGTCGGCCTCGTGCGCGACGGTGCCCCGGCCTCGAGCCTCGGGGCCGGGGAGGCGGGCGAGGCCGTGGCCGACCGTACGGTCTTCTATCCCGAAGGGGGAGGTCAGGTGGCCGACACCGGGACCTGGAGCTGGCCGGGAGGAGAAGCCGAGGTCACCGACGCGCGGCGCCCGATTCCGGATCTGATCGCCCACCGCGTGCGCGTGGTCCGCGGGCGCCTCGAGCAGGGCGCCACGGTCTCGATGTCGGTGCCGGAGTGGGTTCGACGGCGGACACAGGCCAACCACACCGGGACCCATCTGCTCCACGCCGCGCTGCGCCAGGTGCTCGGCCCCTCGGCGCGCCAGATGGGCTCGCTGGTGGCGCCCGACCGCCTGCGCTTCGACTACGCGGCCGGCAGCCCCCCGAGCCCGGAGCAGCTCGCACAGATCGAGCGGCTCGTTAACGAGGAGATCCTGCGCGACCGTCCCGTCTCCAAGGAGATCGTGCCGATGGAGGAGGTCCGGACGAAGGGCGCCGACATGTTCTTCGGCGAGAAATACGGCGAGCGCGTGCGCGTCGTCGAGGTCCCGGGCTTTTCGACCGAGCTGTGCGGCGGCTGCCACGTGGGGCGAACCGGCGAGATCGGCGCCTTCAAGATCGTTTCGGACAAGGGGCTAGCGGCGGGAGTGCGGCGTCTGGAGGCCGTGACCTCGCTCGGGGCCGTGGAGCTTCTTTCGCGCGACGAGGCGGTCTTGAACGACCTCGCCGCGGCGGCGCAGGCGCCGCGCGAGGAACTGCTGTCGCGCTGGCAGGAGCGCGAGGAGAGGGTCAAGGCGCTCGAGCGCGAAGCGCAGTCCCTGAAGTTGAAGCTCGCCTCGGGAGAAGGCGGCGCCTCGGGGGAGACGGTCGAGGTCGGCGGCATCCGGCTCGTGCGACGCATCGCTCCGGGTCTCTCGATCCCGGAGCTGCGCAACCTCTCCGACACGCTTCGCTCCCGGATCAAGAGCGGGGTCGTCGTCGTGGGCACGGCGCACGAGGGGAAGACCTCGGTGGTGGCGGCGGTCACGCCCGACCTTTCGGCCAGAGTTCCCGCCTCCCGCCTCGCCGCGCGCATCGGAAAGGCCCTGGGCGGCAGCGGGGGCGGCAAGGCCGAGCTCGCGCAGGCCGGCGGCAAGAACGAGGCGCTCCTGCCGGCGGCCCTGGCCGAGGCCGAGGCGGCGCTTCGGGAACTCCTCGGAGAGGGGGCCTGAGACGGGAGACGGGAGACGGGAGACGATGCCGGCCGTGGGCTATAATGGTCGAAGTCTCTGGATCGAACCGAAAACCGCCATGAAATGGAGAGGCCTCCTCGGCCTGGGGATCCTTCTTTCCTTCTGCCTGCCGGCGCAGGCCCGCGTGCGCCTGGGCTGGAAGGACGGCCGGCGCGTCGTGTACAACGACGGCATCGGCGAGTCGGTGCACGCGGCGCTCGCCCAGAACGACGGCTGGCTGAAGGCGCGCGTGGAGACCCCCTCCCTCTTCGACGGCCTGATCGAGGAGACGGCGCGCGTCCATTCGCTCGATCCGAAGCTCGTCAAGTCCGTGATGCTGGTCGAGTCCGCCTTCAACCCCGCCGCGGTCTCGCGCAAAGGCGCGCGCGGGCTCATGCAGCTGATGCCCGAGACCGCCGCGCGTCACGGCGTGCAGCGCATCTTCGATCCCGCCGAGAACATCCAGGGTGGCGCCCGGCACCTCGCGTACCTCATGGGCCTATTCGGCAACGACCTGCCGCGCTCTCTGGCGGCGTACAATGCCGGCGAGGCTGCGGTGCTTCGTTACGGGGGGATTCCCCCCTACGACGAGACGAGGCTCTACGTGCACAAGGCCCTGACCGCCTACTACGGCAAGTCCTCGCTCTCCGGCGGGTTCGGTTTGCCCGCCGGGACGACCTATGGCAAGGCGAAGGGGCGCAAGGTGCACGTGCGGCGGGACGAGAACAACCGTGTGATCCTGACGACCGAGCCGGTCCCCCGGCCGGCGGCGCGCGAGGCCCTCTGACGCGGGAGGCAAACGGTGGCCCGAGCCCCCGGTGAGAGGCCTTCGATCGATCAGGGGGTCTTCCTCGTCCACCTGATCCGGGCCCGAAAGAGCATTCGGGAGGGGAGACTCGACGACGCGCGGCAGGAGCTCGAGCAGGCGCAGATGCTGCGCCCCGAGGACGAAGACGTCCTGAACCTGGTCTCGATCCTGGAGTTCAAGCGCGGCAACTTCCTCGAGGCGGCGCGGGCGGCGCGCATGCTGCTCCGAACGAACCCGGACTCGGCGATCCTGCACGCCAACCTCGGGCTGATCCTGTTCAAGGCGGGGGTGCTCGAGGAGGCGGAGCAGGAGCTGCGCCGCGCCGTCGAGATCAAGCCGGACCACGCCCGGAGTCACCTGTACCTGGGCCTGCTCTATCGCAGCCGCGGGAAGCTCGGCCTCTCGCTGGAGCATCTGCGCTTTGCCGGGGCGAAAAAGCTCGTCGCGGAGCTCGACGAGGCGCTCCGCCGCGGCGTGCGTGCGGTCGGCGAGCGCGCCGCCGAGCCCTCGAGGGTCTTCGAGCCGCCCCCCTTTCTGCCTGCGACCGAGGCGGAGTCGCCGCCGCCGCCGCGCGAGGCTCCGGAGCCGCCGGCCCGGCCGGTTCTGCGCCTCGCATCTGCGGCCGACACCGCCGAGACGCCCGTGGCGCCTCCACCCGAGGAGCAAGCGCCTTTCCCGCCGCGGGAGACCGCCCCGAGCGAAGCGGCCGAGGGGATGGCGGAGCCGGAGCCCGCGGCGCCTCCGGCGCCGGCGGAGGATGCCTGGACCGAGGAGATCGCCGCGGAGAGGCCGGCGGAGGCGCATCCGCTCTTCGTGGTGCGCGCCGACGGGGCCCTGGAGATCGCCTCGCCGGGCGTCGTCTACGTGCGCAAGGGATCGGTCGTCTGGTACAGCGGCAACGTCCGCTTCGCGGCCGAGGCGGCCTTCCGCGGCACGCGCCTGGAGTCGATCCTGCGGGCCGACGGACGCGGCTACCTCTTCGTCAACGACCCCGGACGGCACGCCTTCCGGCGGGACCTCTCCGGCCAGTCCCTCTCGCTCGAGGGCAGCCGCCTGCTCGCGCTGGACCACGGCCTCTCCTTCCGCCTGGAGCCGATCCACGACTTCCGGATGAACCGGCGCGTGGACATCCTGCGCATCCAGGGGCGGGGCAGCGTGGTCCTCTCCGTCACGGGGCCGCTTCTCGCGCACGAGGTCACGGCGGAATTCCCGCTGAACGTCTCGGCGCACGACCTGGTGGCCTGGAGCGGGAACCTGCTACCTGCCGTCCTCGAAGACCGGTTCCTGGAAGAGGTCATGCAGCCCGATTCCGCGAGCGCCCCGAAGATCCGCTTCGAGGGGGAAGGCATGGTCCTGACCGAGCCCCCGCGCCCGCGCCGCCGCGCGACCGACCGCACGACCGGAGCGGGCGACCGGCGCCGGACCTGAAACCGGCCCGCTACGGGTGCTCTCGGGGCTCGACGCCCCGCGACGCCGCGAAGCCGGCGAGGCGCTTCTGTGCGGCGGCGAGTGTGCGCCGCACCGACTCCTCCCGCTCGTGCTCGCAGTAGAGGCGGATCATCGGCTCCGTGCCCGAGAGCCTGTGCAGCAGCCACCCGCGGCCATCGAAGAGGTACTTGACGCCGTCCAAGTCCCGGACCTCGGTGACGGCCTCGCCGGCGACACGCTCGGGAGGAGCGCTTCGAACCTCTTCGAGGAAGGCGCGAATGACGGGCACCGGCAGGTATACGTCCCGCCTCCCGTAGGCGAAGGCCCCGAAGTCGCGCGCGAGATCTTCGAGAGCGGCGTCCAGGTCCCGGCCCGAGAGGGCGAGGCTCTCGAGCAGGAGCAGCGCCGCCAGCACCCCGTCCCGCTCGGGCAGGTGAAAGGCGAAGGCGTAGCCGCCGCTCTCCTCGCCCCCGGCGGCGACCTCGCCGCGGTTCATCAGCTCGGCGATGTGCTTGAATCCGATCGGCGTCTCGTAGAGGCGGGCGCCCAGGGCCTCCGCGACGCGGTCGATCAGGAGCGACGTCGAGAAGGTTCGCGCGATCCCGCCCGAGAGGCCCCGGCGCCGGAAGGCGTGCAGCAGCAGCAAGGCCAGCACCCGGTGCGGCGAGACGAACTCCCCGCGGCGGTCGAGCACGCCCAGCCGGTCGGCATCGCCGTCGTTGGCGACGGCCAGGTCGAGCCCCCCGGCGCGCACACGCTCGGCCGCGGCGCCCAGGTTCGCGGCGATCGGCTCGGGGTGCACGCCGCCGAAGGTCGGGTCTCGCCCGGCGTGGAGTGCAACGGCGTTGGTCGCGCCGCCGGTGACGATCTCGGTCAGGAGCGAGCCCGCCGCCCCGTGCATCGAATCGGCCAGCACGGCCAGGCCGGCCCCGCGGATCGCGGGCAGATCCACGAGCGCCGCGAGGCCTTCGCGGTAGGGTGTGTAGAGGTCGAGCGTCTCGACTCGCCCGCGGCGCGCGGCCTCCCGGGGTGGCTTGCCGATCTCGCGGGCGACCGCCTCGTACATCTCGGGCGGGGCGCTGCCGCCGAAGGCCGCCTTGATCTTGAGGCCGTTGTAGATGCCCGGATTGTGGCTGGCCGTGATCGCCACACCGGCGGAGAGCTCGAGGCGCCGCACTGTCCAGGAGACCGCGGGCGTCGGGATGGGCCGGTCCGAAAGCAGGACGTCGAGGCCGGCCAGGGCGAGCTCCTCGGAGGCAGCCGCGGCGAGCTCGGGCGAAAGAAAGCGCGTGTCGAACCCGACGGCGACGCGCCGCACGGGCGCCGGCGCATCGCCGGCGCAGAGCCAGCGGGCGGTTGCCGCCGCGACGCGGCGAACTTCCTCGAAAGTGCAGTCCTCCGCGATCAGGCCGCGCCAGCCGTCGGTGCCGAGGTGAAGGCTCAAGGAGCGGCGGAGCGGCCGCGGGAGGCGAGCGTGAGAAGGCGCGCTTCGGTCATTCCCATCCGGCTCAGGAACTCCGAGGCGCGCGCGAAGGCAAAGCCCCTCGCGGCGAGCGCGTCGAGCAGCTCCGGCA
>JBOGJK010000004.1:0-3124 GCA_050745345.1 Thermoanaerobaculia bacterium | reverse complement strand
CTTGAGGACCCGTCCCCGCCGCCCGTTGTCGAAGAGGGCGTCCACAGCCTCCTGCAGCATCCGCTTCTCGTTTCGCACGATGACCTCGGGCGCGCGCAGCTCCAGCAGCTTCTTCAACCGGTTGTTGCGGTTGATGACGCGGCGGTAGAGGTCGTTCAAGTCCGAGGTCGCGAAGCGCCCGCCGTCCAGAGGCACCAGCGGCCGCAGCTCCGGCGGGATGACGGGAATGACGTCCAGGATCATCCAATCCGGGCGGTGGCCCGAGCGGCGGAAGGCGTCGCAGACCTTCAGTCTCTTGGCCGCCTTCTGGCGCTTGATCTGGGAAGTCTCGGTCTTCATGATCATGCGCAGCTCTTCGGCCAGCATGTCCACGTCGACCCGCTGGAGCAGCTCCTTGATCGCCCCGGCGCCCATCCGCGCCACGAAGACGTCGCCGAACTCGCCGCGCAGCGCCCGGTACCGCTCCTCGGAGAGGAGCTCCTTCTCCTTCAGCTCCGTGTCGCCAGGGTCGATGACGACGTACGACTCGAAGTAGAGGACGCGCTCCAGGTCCCGCAGGGAGATGTCGAGCAGGTGCCCGATGCGCGAGGGGAGCCCCTTGAAGAACCAGACGTGGGAGACGGGCGAAGCGAGCTCGATGTGCCCCATCCGCTCGCGCCGGACCTTCGACCTGGTCACCTCCACACCGCACTTGTCGCAGACCACCCCGCGGTGCTTCATGCGCTTGTACTTGCCGCAGACGCACTCCCAGTCGGTGATCGGCCCGAAGATCTTGGCGCAGAAAAGGCCGTCCCGCTCCGGCTTGAAGGTCCGGTAGTTGATCGTCTCGGGCTTGGTGACCTCGCCGTACGACCAGGATCGGATCTTCTCCGGCGAGGCGAGCGAGATCTTGATCGCGTTGAAGTCCTTCAACGTCGTCGGCTTGTTGGCGAAAGCGAGAGTGTCCATCTGACTCCTTAGCGAAGGATCGGGAGACGGGAGACGGGAGACGGGAGACGAAACCCTCGCCTCCACTCCGAGATCCCCGCCCGACTCTCCTGAAAGCTCATTCGTCTTCCGTCTACCGTCTACCGGCCCCGTTCACTTCTTCAGCAGCTCGACATCGAGACACAGGGACTGCAGCTCCCGCACCAGGACGTTGAAGGACTCGGGCAGCCCGGGCTCGGTCGGGACCTCGCCCTTCACGATCGCCTCGTAGACCGCGGAGCGGCCCTCGACGTCGTCCGACTTGACGGTCAGCAGCTCCTGCAGCGTGTAGGAGGCGCCGTAGGCCTCCAGGGCCCAGACCTCCATCTCGCCGAACCGCTGGCCGCCGAACTGCGCCTTGCCGCCGAGCGGCTGCTGCGTGATCAGGGAATAGGGCCCGATCGAGCGGGCGTGGATCTTGTCGTCCACCAGGTGCGAGAGCTTCATCATGTAGATGTAGCCGACCGTGACCTGCTGTTCGAAGGGCTCTCCGGTCATCCCGTCGTAAAGCACGGTCTTGCCGGCGGAGGGCAGGTTGGCCTCCTTTAACAGTTTCTTGATCTCCGGCTCGGCCGCACCGTCGAAGACCGGGGTCGCGACCTTGATGCCAAGCGTCTGGGTCGCCCACCCCAGGTGGGTCTCCAGGATCTGCCCGACGTTCATGCGCGAGGGCACCCCGAGCGGGTTCAAGACGATGTCCACCGGCGTGCCGTCCGGCAGGTAAGGCAGGTCGGCCTCGGCCAGGATCCGCGAAATGACGCCCTTGTTGCCGTGCCGGCCCGCCATCTTGTCGCCCACCGAGAGCTTTCGCTTCATGGCGACGTAGACCTTGACCATCTTGATGACGCCAGGGGGCAGCTCGTCCCCCTTCTGCAGCAGCTCGATCCGCTCCGCGTTGACGCGGTTCAAGACCTCGATCTGCGAGTCCTGCCGCCGGAGGATTGCCGCGACCTCCTCGGCCGCCTCCTCGTCCTTCAGCTTCAGCCGCTTGAGCTGCTGCGGCGTCAACCTCGCGACGCCTTCGTCCGTGAAGCGCCCCCCCTTCTTGACGATTTCCTCGCCCTCGCGGTCGCGGACCTCGTCGGTCGAGACCTTGCCCACGAGCAGGTCGCGGATCTTCTTGTTGGCCTCCTCGCGGATGATGCGGATCTCGTCGCGCGAGTTCTTCTCGATCTTCGCGATCTGGTCCTGCTCGATCGAAAGAGCGCGCAGGTCCTTCTCCGTTCCCTTGCGCGAGAAGATCTTGACGTCCACCACCGTCCCCTCGATGCCCGGCGGGCACTTGAGCGACGCGTCGCGCACGTCCCCGGCCTTCTCGCCGAAGATCGCGCGCAGCAGCTTCTCCTCCGGCGTGAGCTGCGTCTCCCCCTTCGGGGTGACCTTGCCCACGAGGATGTCGCCCGGCTTGACGGTCGCCCCGATCCGGATGATGCCGGACTCGTCCAGGTCCCGCAGGGCGTTCTCCGAGACGTTCGGGATGTCGCGCGTGATCTCCTCGGGCCCGAGCTTGGTGTCCCGCGCCTCGATGTCGAACTCCTGGATGTGGATCGACGTGAAGAGGTCGTCCTTGACCAGGCGCTCGGAGACCAGGATGGCGTCCTCGTAGTTGTAGCCGCGCCACGGCATGAAGGCGACCAGGATGTTACGGCCGAGCGCGAGCTCGCCGTTGTCCGTGCAGGGGCCGTCGGCCAGGACCTGGCCTCGCTCGACCTTGGCCCCCTCCTCCACGACCGGCTTCTGGTTGATGCAGGTGTTCTGGTTGGAGCGGCGGAACTTGCTCAGCGGGTAGATGTCCGCCCCGAACTCCTTGCCGCCGGCCTCGGTCCCCTCGACGCGCACGATGATGCGCTCGGAGTCGACCTGGTCCACCACCCCCCCGCGCTTGGCGAGGACGACCGCGCCGGAGTCCCGGGCGACCGTCGCCTCCAGCCCCGTGCCGACCAGCGGCGCCTTGACCTTCAAGAGCGGCACGGCCTGGCGCTGCATGTTGGAGCCCATCAGAGCGCGGTTGGCGTCGTCGTGCTCGAGAAAGGGGATCAGCGCGGTCGCCACCGACCAGATCTGCGTCGGCGAGACGTCCATCAGGTCCACCTGCTTGGGCGGCACCTGGACGGCCTCCTCGTCGCGACGGCGGCTGAGCACGTACTGCCCCTTGAGC
>JBOGJK010000003.1:0-2037 GCA_050745345.1 Thermoanaerobaculia bacterium | reverse complement strand
GAGCAGGTTCTTGCCGGAAGCGGCGAGCTCGGTCACGAATTTCGCGGCGTCCTAGAACTGCTTCAGCGTCTACTGGAGGTCGATGATGTAGATCCCATTGCGCTTGCAGAAGATGAACTTATTCATCTTCGGATTCCACCTTTTCGTCTGGTGCCCGAAGTGGACGCCCGCTTCGAGCAGCTCCTTCATCGAGATCGAGACCAGGAAACACCTCTCTTTCCGCCGGCCCGAGCCGGCCTCAAACGAACCTCTACCGCTTGCTGAACTGGAACCGGGCCCTGGCACCGCGCTGCCCGTACTTCTTGCGCTCCTTCATGCGCGGGTCGCGCGTCAGGAACCCTTCCTTCTTCAACTTCTTGCGGAGCTCGGGGTTGTACTCCGTCAGGGCGCGCGCGATCCCGTGCCGGATCGCTCCGGCCTGGCCGGACGCGCCCCCTCCCTCGACGCGGACGTGGATGTCGAACTTCTCCGCCGCCTCCGCCGAGAGGAGCGGCTGCTTGATGATCATCTTCAGGACGTTGTTGGGGAAGTAGTCGTCGATAGGCCGCTGATTGACCGTGATGGCCCCGGTTCCGGCGATCAGCCGGACGCGAGCCATCGAGCTCTTGCGGCGTCCGGTGGCCATGTGCTGGATTTCGACCGTCAATTCGCCTCCGTGCTCCTGTCGGCGCGGGCGCGGGCCGCGAGCTCGAGCACTTTCGGCTTCTGCGCCTCGTGAGGATGCGTCGCGCCGCGATAGACCTTTAGCTTCTTCAACTGCTTGCGGCCGAGACGCGACTTGCCGAGCATGCCTTTGACCGCCTCTTCGATCAGTCTCTCCGGGTGTCGGGACTGGACCTCGCGGGCGCGGGCTTCCTTCAGCCCCCCCGGATATCCGGTGTGGCGCCGATAGAACTTCTGGTCGAGCTTGCGCCCGGTCAGGCGAACCTTCTCCGCGTTGGTCACGACCACGAAGTCACCGGTGTCCAGGTGGGGAACGAACCGCGCCCGGTGCTTGCCCGAGAGGACCGTCGCGACGCGCGTGGCGAGGCGGCCGAGGACCTGGTCCGTCGCATCGACGACGAACCAGTCGTGCCGGATCTCTCTGGCAGAAACCATGGGCGTACTCGATCCCATCGGAACCCCGCAAACCCTTTCAATCTTGACGCACGAGGCCTTCCGGCCGCGCGTCGGTGGACGGAAATCGCCCTCTCAGGGGGCGCGTAAGAATACGCAAGGGGGGCAGGGCTGTCAATCAGGGGTCCGCGGCCAGGGGTCGCAGGTCAGGGAGGACGGCCGGATCGCAACCCTCGACGCTGATAACTTCCGCCGCATGGTTCTCCTCCGTGGAGCTCCGGTGGCGAAACTCATACGCGAGGAGGCGCGGCAGGCAGCGTCGGTCCTGTCTCCGCCGCCATCCCTCCTCGTGGTGCTGCTCGGCAATGACCCCGCGTCGAAGGCCTACGTCGCCTCGAAGACGGCGGTCGCCAGGGAGGCCGGCGTGAGCGCCGAGACCGTCCAGCTCCCCTCCGGGACGCGACCGGCCGTGCTGCTCGAAACCGTCCGCAGGGCGAGCTCGGATCCGCAGGTGGACGGCATTCTGGTCCAGCTCCCCCTCGAGTCGGGCCACGATACCGGGCAAGTCTTCGACGCGATCGATCCGGTCAAGGACGTGGACGGGGTCCACCCCGAGAACGTCGGCCTTCTCCAACAGGGCCGTCCCCGACTCGTCCCGTGCACGCCCGCCGGGGTTCTGGCCCTCCTCGATCATTACGGGATTGCCCTCGCGGGCCGCCGCGCTGTGGTCCTCGGAAGAAGCGGGCTCGTCGGCCGGCCGCTCGCGGCCCTCCTGATCGCCCGCGACGCGACGGTGACGCTCTGCCACTCGAAGACCGTCGGGCTCTCGGCGCTCTGCCGACAGGCGGAGATCCTCATCGCGGCAATCGGGCGGCCCGGCTTCGTCACTCCCGAGTTCGTCAAGGAGGGCGCCGTGGTCGTGGACGTGGGGATCACCCGGCTCGATTCGCTCGAAGCCGCGCCCGAGAACCTGCGCCGATC
>JBOGJK010000002.1:0-2925 GCA_050745345.1 Thermoanaerobaculia bacterium | reverse complement strand
GGGGTGCGGCCGCACGTCCCACCAGATCTTCTTGCCGTTGTCGATCGAGTTGGTCTTGACCAGGATGCGCACGAAGTCGTCGAACTCAGCGGGCGACTCGAAGTACTCCGGAATGTTCGTCCGCGGGAAGCGGTCGAAGACCTTGGTGCGGAAGCTCTTGAGGCCCGTGTTGCGGCCGAGCCAGAAGGGAGAGTTGGTCGAGAGGGCGAGCAGGTGCGGCAGGAAGTAGCACGCCTCGTTCATGATCTGGATGGCGAGCGCCCGGTCCGCGATGCCGACGTGCACGTGGAGGCCGAAGATCAGGTTCGCCCGGGCGAGCAGCTGCATCTCTTCGACGACCTGGTCGTAGCGTGGGTCGGGGAAGATCTTCTGGTCGGCCCAGTTGGAGAAGGGGTGGGTGCCGGCGGCGGCCACGCGCATCCCCGTGCGGGTCGCCAGGCGGATGATCTCCGCGCGCATCTCGCCGATGTCCCGGCGGACCTCCCCGATGTCCTTGCAGATGCCGGTGCCGAGCTCGATGACCGATTGGTGCATCTCGGGCTTGACGCGCTCTTTCAGGACGCGCTTGCCCTGTTCCAGCAGCTCCTGGACGTGAGAGCGCAGCTCCCGTGTCTCGGGATCGATGATCTGGAACTCTTCCTCCACCCCGAGGGTGAAGGCGGGTCGCTCGGTCATGTGGCCGGCCCGACTCCTTTCAGGCCCCGGCGCGCGGGCGCGGGCGCCGCGGCGCGCCGGCGGAGGAGGGCACGCGGGCCGAGGAGGCCTTCGGCCGCCTGCCGCCGCCCGTCAGGAATTCCTGCCAGTGATAGCGGGCCACGGGCTCGACGCCTTCCCGCACGCGCTCCACGATCCACCGGGAGGCATGCTCGAGGACCCACTCGAAGTTCTGCTGCCCGACCGAAGCGGGGTCCGCGTCCGGCGCGGGGTTCAGGAAATCGATCGCGTGGGGCACACCGTCCCGCACCGCGAACTCGAGCGTGTCGAAGTCGTAGCCCAGCGCCTCGGTCAGCTTCAGGCAGTCGCCGCGCAGCCGCTCGTACAGCGCGGGCTCGATCGGCTGCGGGTTCTTGACGTAGCGGTCGTGGTGGGGCTGCCGCGGGTCGTAGCGCATGATGTGGACGTACTTGCGCCCGATGCAGTAGCAGCGGAAGTACTCCTGGAAGACGATCTCCTCCTGAAGCGTCATGACGTGGGACCCGGAGTCCCGGTAGGCCTCGAAGAACTCGTCGGGGTTGGTCACCCGGTAGACATGCTTCCAGCCGCCCCCCGCGTACGGCTTGAAGTACGCCGGGAAGCCAATGTGCGCGAAGATCTCGTCCCACTCGAGGGGGAAGGTGAGGTTCGACATCGACTCGGACGTGGTATCGGGCGGGTGCTGGTTGGAGGGGAGGATCACGGTCTTCGGGACCGCGACGCCGATCCGGCTCGCCAGCACGTTGTTGAAGAACTTGTCGTCGGCCGACCACCAGAACGGGTTGTTGACGACGATCGTCCCGTCGGCCACGAACTTCTTGAGGACCGCGCGGTAGAAGGGGATGTCCTGGCTGATCCGGTCGAGCACCAGGTCGTACTTCCTCGGGGTCTCCAGCGCCACCCCTCCGACCTTGAGGGGCTCCGCAACGACGCCGTCCGCGCCCGAGCGGTTGATCGCGTCCACCAGCGCCAGGGGGAAGGCCCGCTCCTGGCCGAACAGCACTCCGATGCGCCTCATGAGGGCACCAGCCAGCCTTTCTCGCCGCGGGGGGCCGCGGGGCCGCCGATTATATCGGGAGTCAGAGCCAGTCTCGGCGGCGGAAGAGGTAGAGCATCCCGCCGGCGACCGCCAAACAGATGCCCCAGAAGACGGGGTAGGACGCGGCCCACTGGTTCTCGGGGATCGGCATGTTCATCCCGTAGACACCGGCCAGAAAGGTCAGGGGGATGAAGATCGTGCCGATGATCGTGAGGACCTTCATGACCTCGTTCAACCGGTTGCTGGTCGAGGTCATGTAGGTCTCCGTCAGGCTCGTCGCGACTTCCCGATACGTCTCGATGATGTCCATGATCTGGACGGCGTGGTCGTACACGTCGCGCAGAAAGGTGCGCGTCATGTCGCTGATGCACGCGAGAGGCTCGCGCTGCAGGCCGTTGATCACCTCGCGCATCGGCCACACGGCCCGCCGCAGCAGCAGCAGGTCCCGCTTCAACCGGTGCACCTGCTTGATCGTCTTCCGGTCCGGCTGCTCCAGGACGAGCTCCTCGAGATCCTCCAGCCGGTCGCCGTAGTGCTCGAGGACGGGATAGCAGTGGTCCACGATCGCGTCGAGCAGCGCGTAGAGCAGATAGCTCGCGTCCTGATGGCGCATGCGGGAGGTGTCCCGGGCGATGCGCTGCCGGATCGGATCCCAGATGTCGCCGGGCGACTGCTGGAAGGTCAGAACCGTGTTCTTGCCGACGAAAATGCTGATCTGCTCGCTCTCGAGCACATCCCCCACGAGCTGGATCATCCGGACGATCAGGAAGAGGCTCACGTCGCGGTCGTCCCTGCCCTCGAACGAGTCGAACTTCGGCCGCTGGTCGGTCTGGAAGAGGTCTTCGATGGCCAGGGGATGGACGCCGTACTTGATCGCGAGCGCCCGGATCACCGCGGGGTCGAGACCGTCCACGTTGATCCAGCGCACGGTCACCCAGTCTGCCCGGCGGTGGATGATGAAGTCTTCGAGGTCTTCGATCTTCCGGACCTCGAACCGCCCCGGGCCATAGTCGATGCAGGTAACGGGCGAAGGCTCGCCCGCCGGCATCGCCGCGAGCTCCGCGAGGTCGATCCCGGGCCGCGCGCCGGGCTCGCCCGTCTGGAACCGGGTCGGAAGCTCCAGCCCCTCCGGCTCCGGCTCGGCCTCGCCGGCCGCCGTGTCGGCCTCCGGCGCGGCGGCCCTCGGATCCGCC
>JBOGJK010000001.1:0-3587 GCA_050745345.1 Thermoanaerobaculia bacterium | reverse complement strand
GTGATTGCCAGGGAGGAACCCGACAGGAGGATCCCGATGCGCAGGCCACTGCGGTTGCCGTCCGACTGGTGGCTGCACCCGAAGCTCGGCATCCCGGTCAGGGGACGGGTGCTCGGCGGGCTCGAGTACGAGCTGGCGAGCCTGGAGCCGATGTGACGCGCTCGCCCTTCCGGCGACGGTCTCCCTACCGCCCCGGCTCACAGGGGCCGCAGAGCGGGTAGTCGCGGAAGTCCGTCACGAGCCCCGCCCGCATCGGCTTCTCAAGAATGTAGCGCGCCGCCAGGCGCGCCGCTTCGGGCGAGGGGAGCGCCCGCTCGGCGTAGCCTCGCTGCCAGAAGGGGCCCCACGAGCCCCGCTGCCGCCGCGCCTGCGTGCAGAGCGACTTCCAACCGGTCACGGCGGCGGCGAGCGTCGATCGGTGGCTCGAGCCGAACAGCAGGCAGGCGTGGTCCGGCATGAGGCACCAGGCGGAGAGGCAGACGCCGTTTCGCCGACAGACTTCGCGCAAGAGCCGCACGCATTCGAGGCCGAAGGGGATGTCATCGAAGACCGGGAGCCGGGGCGAGGTTCCGACGGTCACCGAGAAGGCGGAATCGGCTATCAGGGCCTCGATCCTGAGCCGGCGCAGCCCGCTGCGTAGCAGGCGGTCAAGGACGTTCATCGCTTGCAACCCGGCCCATGGCTTTCCCCCTCTAGACTCTGATTGTCGCGAGAGCATCACCGGGCAGATCCGGGCCTCCGGCGGCCTCGTAAACAGGGGTGTCGGTCCGCCAGGGGCCGGTCCAGAGGAGGAATCGGGATGTTCCGGAGTCCGCGGCGCGGTTCCCGTCACTTTCGCTCGCCTGGGCGGCAGTTCCTGCCGGCCCTGATCTCCTTCAACGTGGAGCTCGGACAGCTTACGGTGATCCTGGCGGCGTTCCTACTGATCGGTCTGCCCTTCGGGCGCCTCCCCGATCAACCGATGAACCGATTCCTTCAGACGTTGAACTTGAACAGAATCACGTCGCCGTCGGCGACGATGTAGTCCTTCCCCTCCTGGCGGACCAGACCCTTCTCGCGGGCGGCCGCCATGGAGCCCGCCGTGACGAGATCGTCATGGGAGACGGTCTCCGCCTTGATGAAGCCTCTCTCGAAGTCGGAGTGGATGACGCCCGCGACGGCCGGGGCGGTGTCGCCGGCGTGGATCGTCCAGGCGCGGGCCTCCTTCTCGCTCGCCGTGAAGAAGGTGCGCAGGCCGAGCAGGTGGTAGGCCGCTCGGATCAGCGCCCCGACGCCCGACTCCGCGACACCGAGGTGCGCCAGGTACTCCCGCGCCTCCGGCTCCGGCAGCTCCGCCAGCTCCGACTCGATCTGCGCGGAGACGGCGACTGCCTCGGTCCCGAGGTGAGTGCGCGCGTACTCCCGCACGGCGGAGACAAAGGGCGAGGAGTCGGCGGCGGCGAGCCCCTCTTCGGAGACGTTGGCGGCAAACAGGATCGGCTTGGAGGTGAGCAGGAAGAAGCGCTTCGCGATCGCCTGCTCCTCCTCGGGGAGCGGGAGCGTGAGCGCGCGGCGGCCGGAGTTCAGGTGTTCGAGCAGTCGGTCGGCTACCGCGAGCCTCTTGCGTGCCTCCTTGTCCCCGCCGCGGGCGGCCTTCTCCGTCTTTTCCCGAGCCTTCGCGACCGTCTCGAGGTCGGCCAGCACCAGCTCCGTCTTGATCGTCTCGATGTCGGCCACCGGATCGAGCGCGCCCGCGACGTGGACGATGTCGCGGTCCTCGAAGCACCGCACGACTTCGATGATCGCGTCGACCTCGCGGATGTGCTGGAGGAACTTGTTGCCGAGCCCCTCCCCCTGCGAGGCCCCGCGCACGAGGCCCGCGATGTCCACGAATTCGACGGCCGCCGGGACGATCGTCGTGGTCTTGAAGATCTTCGCCAGCGGCTGGAGGCGCTGGTCCGGCACGGTGACGACACCGACATTCGGCTCGATCGTGCAGAAGGGGTAGTTGGCCGCCTCCGCCTTCCGCGTCCGGGTCAGAGCATTGAAGAGAGTCGATTTGCCGACGTTGGGAAGCCCGACGATTCCGGCGCGCAGCATGGGCGGCGCAGTCTATCGAGTCGACAGTCGACAGTCGACAGTCGGCGGTCTCCCGGGGCCGGCCCGAATATGATCGCGCGGATGCGTCACCTCTGGAACGCCCTCCTCCTCGGATTGCCCGCGGCCCTGGCGTCGCGGTTGTTGCACGGGCCCGAGTGGCTGACCCTTCTCGCGGCAGCGCTGTCGCTGCTGCCGCTGGCGCGCTGGATCGGCATCGGGACCGAGCACGTGGCGGCGCGGACGGGGCCGGCGCTGGGCGGCCTGCTCAACGCGACCTTTGGAAACGCCGCGGAGCTGATCATCGCCCTCTTCGCACTGCGCCAGGGGCTGGTGGATCTGGTTAAGGCCTCCATCACGGGCTCGATCATCGGCAACACGCTGCTGATCCTGGGCTGCTCGGCCCTGGTGGGCGGGCTGCGCCACGGCCCGCAGCGGTTCGACTCCCGCTCGGTGGGACGGCACGCGGCGATGATGATCCTCGCCCTCTCGGCCATGGCCCTTCCGGCCGTCTTCGCCACGGTCGAGAAGAGGGCGTTCGTGCGGGAGGAGGTCTCCGTCGGCGTCTCGATCCTGCTGCTCGCCACCTACTTCGCCTACATCTACTACTCCTATTTCTCGCGCGACGCCCGGCGCGAAGGCAAGACAGCAGGGCTCGCGCACCCGGAAGCGCATCCGGAAAGGCCGGCCTGGAGCGTCGGCCGCTCCCTCGCCGTGCTCGCGGCTGCGGTCGTCGGCACGGCGGCGGCGAGCGAGCTGCTGGTGCACGCCGTCGAGCCGGTCTCGCGCTCGCTTGGCCTCTCCCAGTTCTTCCTCGGTCTGATCCTGGTCCCGATCGTGGGCAACGTCGCGGAGCACTACAGCGCGATCGAGTTCGCGGCGAGGAACAAGATGGAGCTGTCGCTCTCGATCGCGGCGAACTCCTCGACGCAGATCGCCGTCTTCGTGGCGCCCCTGCTGGTTCTGGTCAGCCTCCCCTTCCGCCCCATGGACCTGATCTTCGCTCCCATCGAGCTCGTCACGCTCTTTGCCTCCTCGGCGATCTTCGCCTACGTCTCCCTGGACGGCGAGTCGAACTGGCTGGAGGGTGTGCAGCTTCTGGCCCTCTACCTGATTGCCGCGGTGGCCTTCTTCTTTCTGCCGGGCTGAGGAAGACGGGAGACGGGAGACGGAAGACGGAAGACGACGAAGATTGGCCTCGTCTACCGTCTACCGTCTCCCGCCGTTAGAATCCCCGCACCTTGAGCTCGGCCTCGTCCTCCGGCGGCGGCTTCCTGCGCGTCGTCTCGCGCTGGGAGGTCGTCGCGCTGTCGATCAACGACGTCGTGGGCAGCGGCGTCTACCTGATCCTTCCGGTGGCCGCCGCCGCCCTGCTCGGGCCGGCCAGCGTCTGGGCCATCCTCGCGGCCGGGGTCGCGGTGCTGCTGCTGGTCCTCTGCTTCGCCGAGGCCGGGAGCCTCTTCGACCGCCCCGGGGGCGCCTACGTCTACACGCGCGCGGCGTTTGGGGAC